>NZ_JBHYIK010000047.1:10459-24362 GCF_042739735.1 Amycolatopsis sp. NPDC059027
GGGGTTCCCCCCAAGCCGGGCGCGCGCGGGTCCGTGGGGGCCCCTCGGGTGGCGTGGGCGGCGGCCCGCCCCCCTCCGGGGGGGGGGGTGCCGGTAAGGAGGCCTTCACGGACCGCTGGTCACCGAGGGGGAAGCAGTGTGACAGTGAACCGGCCCGTGGGGCCGACGTTTCCGGCGGCGTCGGTCGCGCGGTACTCGACGGTGTGCTTGCCGTAGCCGGGTTTCCGTTCGGTGAAGGGCGAAACGGTCAGGCCGTCGGGGCCGAGGTTGCCGTAGGCGAGGCCGTCGATCTCGGTGCCGCGCGCGGTGAAGAGATACGGCGCGTTCGGGTCGGTGGGCCAGCCGTAGTACTTGTGCCAGCCGTCGCCGTCGACGCGGAACTCCGGGATCACCCGCCCCGCCCGGTCGTCGGTCGCGGCGAGCCGCATGGTGAACGGGCCGTCGAAGACGTACTCGGGGTCGCCCGACGCGCCGCCGGTCCGCAGTGCCTTCGAGAGCGTGGCGGTGGTCGCCGGGCCCTGGGCGTCCACGGTCCACGTGCGCGACGTGCTGCCGACCGTCGCGGTCAGGCTGTGGGTGCCGGGGGACAGCTTGCGCGCCTTGAGGTCGAAGTCGCGGTCGTTGCCGTCTACCGGCACCGTGACACCGTCGAGCGTCCAGCGCACGGCCGGGACCGCTCCGGTGGGCTGGCCGGTCTCGACGTACACGACGTCGTTCGCACTGACCGGACGGTCGGTTGGCGTCGACTCGGCGATCGGAGGACCTTCCGCGGGCGGCGTGGTCAGCGACGTGTCGATGGCCCAGGTGCGGGACGCGGTCAGCGCGGCGGACGCACGGACGGCCGGGTCGCGGACGAAGTCCGTCGGATCGGTCACCTTCACCGTCAACGTGTGCTTGCCGTTGGGCAGCCCCGCCTTGCGCAGGTCCACGGCGTGGGCGCGGCCGGGCAGCCGGACGCCGTCGAGCGTCCACGTCACGTCGAGCTGGTGGCTCCCCGGATGCGTCACCGTCGCCCACACGACCCGATCGGCGCCGATGGGCGCCGACGACGGGGTGCCACCGGACAGGATCGGCACCTTGGCCGAGATCCGCTGCGTCATGCGCTCGCGGCTGACCTGGTCGAAGGCGTAGCCGAGGGTCTTCATCATCGAGTGACGGCTCGGCCGCCAGACCCCGGTCCGATCATAGAGGCCGCCTTCGTACCGGCCGATCGTGCCGCCCGATTCGCTGGGTTCGCCCAGCCACCGCCACCATTTCGCCTGGCGCGACCGCATCTGCTGTTCGGTGAGCAGGGTGTGATGCAGCGAGCTGGGCTCGCCGCCGGTGTAGACGCCGCCGGGGACAGCGCGCTGGAGGTAGTCGTATTCGTCGTCGAGCCCGCCGAGCGAATGGCCGATCTCGTGCGGCGAAATGAGGGCGGACAAGGCGTTCCCGCCCGACGCCGTCGCGTACGCGCCACCCGCGCCGCCATACGTACTGCTGTTGCCCAGCCCCAGGATCTGGCGGTTGGCCGACGTGGTGCCCGGCACGAGATCCGCGTACCGCTTGGCCGCGGCCTCGTCCATCGTGAGCAGCCGCTGGACGCCGTTCGGGTCACAGCCGCCCCAGAAACCCATGTTCAGCGGGGTGTTCCGGCGCGGCGAGGACAGCGCGGGATCACAGTCCACACCGGACTCGGGCGAAGCGATCTCCACCGCGTAGACGTTGAAATAGCCGCGGTAGGACTTGAAAGGCTCCAGCGACCACAGCGTGTTGACGTGCTTCTCCACGTCCGCCAGGAACTTCGGTTGTTCGGCGGCGGTGTACCCGTCGCCGAGGAGCACCAGGTTGAACCGGGCCGACGGCGAACCGGTGACCTGCACCGGGACGATCGTGGCGCTCGGCGCCGGGGCGGCTTCGGCGGCGGCCGGGACGAGCAGCGGCAACGTCGCCGCCAGCAGCGCCACGGCGAGTCTTCTGACCAGTGTTTTCCCGGTACCGCGCGGCATCCGGCCACCCCTCGTCGCTTCGGCGATCAGCTCATCCCGGTGTACCGCACCGCGTTCCCGCCCGGAACCCGCCGGAAGTCGGGTCGACGTCCGGTGCATGCTGGGGGCGTCCGCGATCGTGAGGAGTGCCGGGAGAATGAACACCGCCGAAGATACCGTCGCGCTGCTGCACCCGGGTGACATGGGCGCGGCGGTCGGGAAACAGCTGGTGGACAAGGGCATCCGGACGATCTGGATCGCCGGGGGCCGAGGGCCCGCCACCCGGAGGCGGGCCGAGGCGGCGGGCCTGGAACCCCGCGAGGAGCCGCGTGAGCTGGCGGACTGTTCGGTAGTGATCAGCGTGTGCCCGCCGGCCGCCGCTCTGGACGTCGCGGCGTCGGTCGCCGCCGCCGGCTTCCGTGGCGTCTACCTGGACGCGAACGCGATCAGTCCCGAGCACGCCCGGGAGATCGACGCGTTGTTCGCGCGGCGCGGTGGCGTCTCGGTGGTCGACGGCGGGATCGTCGGGCCGCCTCCGCGCGAGGCGGGTACGACGCGGCTTTACCTGTCCGGAGCGGACAGTGCGGTGGTACGGGACCTGTTCGAGGGAACGACACTGCGGCCGATCGTTCTCGGCACCTCGGTCGGCGGGGCGAGCGCACTGAAGCTGTCGTTCGCCGCCTACAACAAGATGACCCACGCGCTGGCCGCGTTGTCGTACTCGGTGGCGGGCCACCACGGTGTCACCGGCGAACTGCGGGAGCTGGCGGCCGCGATGCTCCCGGGAACTCCGTTGGGTACTCCGGATGCCTTGCTCGCCGCGGGAAGGCGGGCTTGGCGCTGGGAAGGTGAGATGGCCGAGATCGCCTCCGCCTGCGAGGGCAGCGGGGCCCCTGGCCTTTTGCCACGAGCGGCCGAGGACCTCTTCGCTCGCTGGGCGAACTGTAAGGACGACGACACCTTGACCTTCGAACGGCTCATGACGGAACTGACCCGGTCAGACGAAGGCTGAACCGCCGTCACGGTCCGGCAGCCGATCGTCCGAAGGCACTGCCGCTGAGGTCGCCGCCTGCGCGAGCAGCGTCAGCGCGTGCTGCGACGCCGAGCCGGGCGGCGCTGTCATCGTGACCAGCATCTGCTCCGGCGCGCGGGCGACGTCGAACGCCTGCTGGGTGAGCGTGAGCGCGCCGACGAGCGGATGCCGCAGCTCGTAGTCGGCGGCGTCGCAGGGCCGGATCCGATGATCGGCCCACAAGGTCGCGAACTCGGGGCTCTTCATGGACAGCTCGCCGATCAGCGCGGCCAGCGCCGCGTCGTCGGGGTACCGGCCGACGGCCAGCCGCAGATTCCCGACCATCGCACGGGCCTTACGGGGCCAATCGGCGTACAGCTCGCGGCTGTGCGCGTCGAGGAAGATCATCCGCGCCATGTTCGGCCGGTCCGCGGGTGTGTCCGGCGCGGCGGCATCGAGGTGCCCGGCCAGCAGCGCGTGGCCGAGCGCGTTCCAGCCCAGGACGTCGGTGCGGCGGCCCTGGACGAGCGCGGGCACGTCGGCGATCAGCCGCAGGAGATCGAGGGTGGCGGGGCTCACCCGCTCCGGCGCGGGCTTCGTGCCTTTGGCCCGCCGGGGAGCCGCGGCGAGGCGGCGGAGGTGGTCGCGTTCGTCCCGATCGAGCCGCAGCACCTCGGCGATCGCGTCGAGCACTCCCGGTGAGGCGCCGCGGGACTGGCCCTGTTCGAGGCGGGTGTAGTAGGAGGCGCTGATTCCCGCGAGCTGGGCGAGTTCCTCCCGGCGCAGGCCCGGCACGCGGCGGCGCTCGCCCAGCGGGGGCAGGCCGACGTCCGCCGGCCGCACCTGGGCCCGGCGGGCCTGCAGGAATTCGCCGAGTGCGCTCATGGACCCGAGTATGCGTGATCTTCCGCGGCCGTAGCCAGACCCTCCGAGTGCTAGGAAGAACCGGGGCTGGGGCCCGGCCCGCTCCGCCTTCAGAGTGACGTCCATGGACACCGCTACGGGCCGGAAGCAGGGTGTGCTGACCGGGGTCGGCATCCTCAGCTTCCTCGGCTGCATCGACCTGACGATCGTCAACACGGCCGCGCCGGACCTCCGCCGGGACCTGGGTGCGACGGTGACGCAGACGCAGCTGGCTGTCAACGTCTTCGTGGTCGCGCTGTCGATGTTCATGGTGACCGCGGGCAGGCTTTCGGACCGCTACGGCCGCCGCCGCGTCCTCTACCTCGGCTCTGTCCTTTTCGGACTGTCGTCGCTGGGCGCGGGACTCGCTTCGGGCGTGGTGCCGCTGATCGCGTTCCGTTTCCTGCAGGGCGCGGCGTGTGCGGTGCTGTACACCAGCTCCAGCACGATCGTGGCCGACGCGTTTCCCGAGGCGCAGCGCGGCAAGGCGATCGGGACGTTGTTCGCGGTCAACGGCATCGGCCTCGCGATCGGCCCGATGCTCGGCGGGCTGATCGTCGGCGCGCTGAGCTGGCACTGGGTCTTCCTGATCAACGTGCCGCTGGTGCTGGTCGCGCTGGCGATCTGCTCGGTCAGCGTGGCGGAGTCACGCGGCGAGGACGACGGGGCGGGGTTCGACTGGCCGGGTCTGCTGCTGCTCATGTTCGGCCTCGCCGGGCTGATCTTCGGCGTCACGTTCGACGACACCTTCGGCTGGTTGTCGTGGCCGGTACTCGGTTCGCTCGGGGTCGGTGTCGCGGCGCTGATCGCGTTCGTGCTCGTCGACCGGCGGGCTTCGCATCCGCTGATCCCGTTCCGGCTGCTGGCCGGACGCCGGTTTCTCAGCGCCGTGGCGTCGGAGTTCGGGCTGGCGTTCTTCTACACCACGGCGTTGTTCCTGATGCCGCTGTACCTGAGCGTCGTGCGGGGCGACGGTGACGTCGCCATCGGCCTGCTGATGCTGCCGACCACCGCGACCGTCGCCGTGCTGTCCCCGGTCGTCGGCCGGGTGGTGGATCGCGTCGGGCCGAGGGCGGTGCTGATCACCGGGTTCGCCGCGTTGACGGCGTCGGCCTTGCTCCAGTCCCGGCTCGGCGTGGGCTCCGGGCTCGCGTATGTCGTGGTCGCGTTCGTGCTGATGGGCGTCGGCTGGGCCTGCGTGCTCGGCCCGTCCGCGGTCATGGCGCTGTCCGCGGTGCCGCCGCGGTTGTCCGGGCTCGCCGTCGGCGCCACGTGGACATTCCACAACTTCGGCGGCGCGATCGGCCTCGCGGTGGGCATGACGCTGTTCCGCGCGTTCGGCACCCTGAGCCCGGAGGGGTTTCCCGCGGGGAACCAGGCGGCGATGTCGCTGCTGACGGGCACGTCACTGGCCGCGCTGCTCGTGCTGGTCGCGTTGGGCCGCCCTCGACGGCGTGCGCGACACTGGTCCGGTGACCAGTGATGCCGATATCCAGGGAACCGACGGCCTGACCGTGGGCCGCACGGCCACGCTCGTCGGGGTGAGCGTGAAGACGCTGCACCACTGGGACACGATCGGCCTCGTGCGCCCGAGCGGGCGGACCTGGGCCGGGTACCGGCTGTACTCGGCGGACGACGTCGCCCGGCTCCACCGGGTCCTCGTCTACCGTGAGCTGGGCTTTCCGCTCGCCGAAATCGGCCGGATCCTCGACGACCCGGACACCGACGCGCGTGCCCACCTGCGACGGCAACGGTCCGAGCTGGTGGCGCGTATTTCCCGTCTTGAGAAGATGGTCGGCGCGGTCGACCGCATGCTGGAGGCCTCGCGCACCGGGATGCGGCTCACGCCGGAGCAGCAGGTCGAAATCTTCGGTGACGACTGGCAGCCTTCGTGGGTCGAGGAGGCTGAAGAACGCTGGGGCGAAAGCGCACAGTGGGCGCAGTACGCCGAACGGGCGGCCAAGCTGACCCCGGAGGACTGGCAGGAGGTCGCGGCCACCACCCGCACGCTGGAAAACGACCTCGGCACCGCGAAACGTGCCGGCGTGGCCCCCGGCTCGGAGGAGGCGAACGCCCTCGCCGAGCGCCACCGCGCGTTGCTCTCGGGGTATTTCGACTGCACCCACTCGATGCAGGCGTGCCTCGGACGGATGTTCGTCGCCGATGAGGGCTACACGGCGCACTACGACGCGCTCGCACCCGGTCTGACCGCCTGGCTGCGGGACGTGATCTTCGCGAACGCGGCGGACCATGGTGTCGATCCGGAGACCGCGACCTGGGAGTGAGCGCACGGCGTCAGCGGCGCGGCGAACCCACCGTCGCGGAGACGGCCGCGGCGATCGCAGTGAGGAACGCGAAGATCACGGCCAGCCCGGCCGGCACCCCGTTGCTCTTGTGGAAACCGAGCACGAAGTCGAGGTGGGCACCGAAGCTCGTGCCCGGCGGCAGCGGCACGACCATGCTCACCACCGCATACAGCACGCCCAGCCCGAACAGCGTCCACGCCGCCCAGACTCGCCGTGCGAGCAGAAAACCGGCAGGCACGACCAGGACGAAGGCGGAGAGCAGGCCCGCCACGACGTTCAACCACACCATGGCCGACCACTCGTCGAACGGACCGCCGATCAGCACGTTCGCGAAGACGAACCACAGCAGCGCGATCGCCGTGCAGCCCGCGAGGACGGCCGCGACCACACCGGCCGGGAGGTTCGCCCGGCGCCGGACCGGCGCGGGGGTCTGCGGCGGGGTCGGCGGCGGGAAACCCTGTGGCACGGACATCCGGGGCTCCTGACGATCGCGGGTGGGTGCGAGCTTCTCATCTCCCCGTCGTCGCGATCCACCCGGCTGGCCGGTTCTGACCGGTTCTGGCCGTGGGGCGTGGCGCCCAGTGCTGCCGCGTCGGTGTCGGGAACGACGCGTTCGAGACGCTCACCGTCCCCAACGGAGCGTTCGAGACACTGCGACCCAGCGGTGGATCCAGGATGAACGTCCTGAACGACGCGTTCAGGACGTGGGCCCGGTGCGGAGCGACTGTGAAGGGGACGCCGGGTCGCAGCCTCTGTCCACACAGGACTCAGGTGCCGGTAAGGTCGCCTTGAGGGCGTCTGACGCCTGCAAGGTGGCCTTACCGGCGCCACGACACCCGGAAATCGTGGCTTGGTTGGGCCACGGACCTGCCCGGCCGTGCGCACCCACCGTCGAGGTCGCCGACAAACCGGCGTGGCGTCTGGCCGGACAAGCGTTGTGGCGGGAGGCGCTCACTGTCGACGCCCGCGACGACCCCGCGATGCAGTCCATGCAAGAGGAGGCGCAACGAATCCTGGCCACCGCGAACGCGCCTCGTAGTGGGCGTGACGATCCAACGCGGTGAGCCGAATGGAGCAGCATTTCCGGCAGGACGCGCTGTGCTAAGATATTTCATTTCGCGCAGCGGGAGGAAATCCCATGTCCGCCATCATGACTGTCGCTGGTCTGGTCGCTTCGCTGCTCATTTCACCGCAGGCCGGTTCCGGCCCTCCTCCCGATAAGGTCATCATCGACGTCGCCGTCATGAACGGCACGGCGTGCCCTCCCGGAAGTGCCGCCGTCGTCGTCGCACCCGACAACACGAGTTTCACCGTCACTTATCGCCGGGCCGCCGCGCTGGCCGATGTCCGGCGCAACTGCCAGATCAGCCTGCGGATACATTCCCCGGGATTCACCTATGCCATCGCCGAGGCGGACCACCGAGGGGATCTCGTCCTCGACAACGGCGTGCGGGCGGTGTTGTCGGCGAACTACTACTTCCAGGGAATGAGTCCGCAAACGCCGGTGACCCAGTCGTTCACCGGCCCGTTCGCGGACGCATGGGAACTGCTCGACAAACCCGATATCGCGCACTTGGTCTATCTGCCCTGCGGTGAAGAGCGTAACCTCAACTCCACGGTGGACCTGCGGTTGAGCCCCGGCACACCCGATCCGAGGAAGAATTTCGTGACCTTGGATTCGACGGTCTTCCGCTTCGCCTGGAAGAGCTGCCTCAGCCGCATTTCCCGGTGAGCCATTTCTTGTAGTCCGCGGTCCAGCTGGTCGCCACGCGTTTCGGGGCCTTGTCGAGGTTCGCCTGCCAGCTCGCCACATTGCCCTTGAACGAAGGCGGCGGTTCCTCCCACTGCACGGTGTCCGGCCACGAAGGCCCGCCGCCGAGGACGGCGGGAAAGGTGCCCGCGGCGACTCGTGCCTTGAGCGCGGCGGCGATGTCCGGGTCATGGGAGTACACGGTGATCGGCTGGGTCCGGTAGCGCTCGGTGACCGGATCGGTGATCTCGCTCCATGCCTTGGCCTTCACCGCGGCCGAGCCGTCGAGCAGGAAGACCCGGTTCTCGCTCTTGATCTCCAGCTGGGCGTACGCGCCTTTCGCTTTCACGTGATCGAGCCATTGACGCAGCGAGTAGATCGTCTCGCCCTTGTACGGGCCCCACTGCAGCGTCCGGCCCTGCAGCTTGTCCGCGCCGGTGGACCAGTAGACGTCGGAGATGTCCTTCTTGGTGCCGTTGAGTCCCCAAGTCGACTTGTTGTGCCACATCACGGCCTTGCCGCTGACACTGCCGTCGCTCTGCGCGGCGACCTTGGTCAGCCGGACGTCCGCCTCGAACCCGCCGGAACCCTGCGCGATGAGGGAGTCGACGGCCTTGAGGTTGTTGGGCGCGCGCAGCTGGTCGCGTTTCCAGGCGTCGGTCCCGCTCGGGTAGCCGCCGTGGCTGACGATGACCGGGCACGCGGGCAGGGCGTTCGCGGGTGCCGCGGCGCCCAGCAGCGTCCCGGCCGCGAGGACGGCCGACGCTGTGATGTTCCAGAGCTTCATCCGGAGACCCTCTCGCAACGGCGTACAGAAGACGTACAACGGCTTAGCGGAGCCGCACCGGGACGTCGGTGCGGGCCGACTCGTAGATCGCGAGGATCACCGCGAGCGTGCGACGGGCATCGGCGACGGTGACCAGCGGCGGCCTGCCCTGCTCGATGGCGTCGGCGAAGTCGCGGTACTGCTCGGTGTGCGCCTCGGACAACGCCGTGGGGTCCGAGCCCGCCCCGGCGCGCGGCCCGCTGTCGAGCGGCGGCGCGTCGCGCTCGGCGCTGTGGAAGGTGACGAGCCGGTCGTCGTCGATCACCGCCGAACCCCGGTCGCCGTGGATCTGCACCCGCGCGGTCAGCCCGGGGTAGGCCGCTGTCGTCCCGTGGACGGCGCCGAGCGCGCCGCCGGCGAACCGGATCGTGGCGGTCGCGACGTCCTCGACCTCGATGCGTTCGTGGGCGAGGCAGGCGGTCCACGCGAAGACTTCGACCGGCTCACCGAGCATCCACACCAGGAGATCGACGGTGTGGATGCCCTGGTTCATCAGCGCGCCGCCGCCGTCGAGCGCCAGGGTGCCCCGCCAGCCGCCCGAGTCGTAGTACTCCTGGCTCCGCCACCAGGCCACGCTCGCCACCCCCGAGGTGATGCGGCCGAAATCCCCATCCTCGACCGCGCGACGCACCAGGCGGCTGGCGGTGTCGAAGCGGTGCTGGCTGATCACCGTCACCGTCCGTCCCGACTCCCGCTCGGCGCGCAGCAGGCGATCCGCGGCTTCGAGGGTGACGTCGACCGGTTTCTCGACGACCACGTGCTTGCCGGCCCGCAACGCGGCGATGGCGATGTCGGCGTGGGTTCCGCTCGGCGTACACACGGCGATAGCGTCGATGTCCTTACGGGACAAGGCATCGGACACCGACGTCGTGAACGCGACGTCGTAGGCGCCGGCGAGTTTCGTGGCACGGTCAGGAATCTCGTCCACCACGAGGACGAGTTCGCCGACCGCCGCGATCGACTTCGCGTGCTTTTCGCCGATGACCCCGCAGCCGATCACCGCGAACCGTAGTGCGCTCACCGGTACTCGATCCCTTCGGCGGACAGGATTTCCACGAACGCCTGATGCGCGGCGCGGAACAGCTCGGGGCCGCTGAAACCGCCCATTCGCCCGGCCGCGGCGAGATGCGGTTCCAGCGAGAAGAACCCGTCGAAGCTGTCGCCACGCAGCGCACGGATCGTATCCCGCACTTCGCCGTCGCCTTCACCGGCGGGCATTACCTCGCCGGTCGCCAGGACCGCGTCCTTGATCTGGACGTACTCGAGATGCGGACGCAGCAGCGCGTAGCCATCGGTGTACGGGCGGAGTCCACATTGGACGAAGTTGGCCGCGTCCCAGGCCAGTCGCAAAAGCGGCGAACCGACGGCTTCGACGATGTCGAGGCAACGTTCCGGGCTGTCCCCGTAGATGTCCTTTTCGTTCTCGTGCAGCAGGATCACGTCGTGTCCCTCGGCCCTCGCGGCGAGTGCGGACATCCGGCGCAGCACCTCGTCGCGATGGCGGCTCGGATCATCGTCCGGGGGCAGGAAGAACGAGAAGATCCGGATGTACGGCGCTTCGAGCGTCCGCGCGACGGCCAGCGCGCGGTCGAAGCGGCGTAGATGCGCCTCGAAGTCGTCGTGGATCCCGATCTTGCCGATCGGCGAGCCGATCGAGGACACCCCGAGGCCGTGCCCGGAGAGCAGGTCGCGGACACGGCCGAGCTGGGTGTCGTCGAGATCGAGCACGTTGGTGTCCCACGCACTGCGGAATTCGACGTACTCGATGCCGAGTTCCGCCAGGACCCGGCACTGCACTTCAGGATCGGGCGAGATCTCGTCGGCGAAACCGGACAGGGTCCACATCGGGTCCTCCGCACCTCGGCGTCTCACCCGATCCTGACAGCCGTGGGTGAACGGCGGCTATACCAAGGCCGACAACGGGAGGATCAGCGCGATCGCGACCACCGAGATCAGCGTCTCCATCACCGACCAGCTCTTGAGCGTCTGGCCGACCGACATCCCGAAGTACTCCTTGACCAGCCAGAACCCCGCATCGTTGACGTGCGAGAGGAACAGTGAACCCGCGCCGATCGCGAGCACCAGCAGCGCGCTGTGACTGGGATCCATGGTCGCCGCGAGCGGCGCGACGATGCCCGCCGCCGAGACCGTCGCGACAGTGGCCGACCCGGTGGCGAGCCGGATCGCTACCGCGACCAGCCAGCCCAGCAGCAGCGGCGAGAGGTTCGCACCCTTGGCAAGACCGGTGATGACGTCACCGACTCCGGCGTCGACGAGGGTCTGCTTGAACCCGCCGCCCGCGCCGACGATGAGCATGATCCCGGCGATCGGGCCGAGCGAATCGCCGATCGTGCTGGACAGCTTCGCGCGGTTCAGCCCGGCGGGGCGGCCCAGCACGACCATGGCCACCAGCACCGCGGCGAGCAGCGCGACCAGCGGGTCGCCGATGAAGTCGAGCACCCGGCGCAGGTGGTTTTCCTTGCCCAGCAAGATGTCCGAGAGCGCTTTACCCAGCATGAGCACCACCGGCAGCAGCACGACGGACAACGTCGCGGCGAAGCTCGGCCGTGGTTTGTCGCTGCTTTCCCGCTCCGGGACGAGGCGCGCGGGCGGCGTCGCGTCCGGCACCATGCGCGCGGCGAAGCGGCCGAACAGCGGACCGGCGATGACCACCGTCGGGATGCCGACGAGCAGGCCGAACGCCAGCGTGATGCCGACGTTGGCGTTCAGCGCGCCCGCCGCGGCCAGCGGGCCGGGGTGCGGCGGGACGAGCCCGTGCAGTACCGACAGCCCGGCCAGGGCGGGAATTCCCAGCAACAGCACCGGTTTCCCGCTGCGCTTGGCGGCGAGCAGGACCACCGGGATGAGCATGACCAAGCCGATCTCGAAGAACATCGGCAGCCCGATCAGCGCGGCGACCAGCGCCATCGCCCACGGCAGGCCGCGCCCGCGCACCTTGCCGAGGACGGTGTCGACGATCTGGTCGGCGCCGCCCGAGTCGGCCAGCAGTTTGCCCAGCATGGCGCCGAGCGCGATCAGCACGCCCACCGACGCGACGGTGGAGCCGACGCCGCCGGAGAAGCTCTTGAGCAGCTTGTCCACCGGCATCCCGGCGACGAGGCCGAGCACGCCGGAGCCGAGGATCAATGAGAGGAACGGGTGCAGTTTGACCTTGGTGATCAGCACGACGATCACCGCGATGGCGAGCACCGTGGCGCCGATGAGGCGGGTGTCGTGGCCGGTCCAACCGGCGGCGAGCGTCATCACGCGCGCTCCTTGAAGGCGGCGAGACCGGCTTCGACGATCTCGGCGGGGGACTCGTGGATGTCGAAGACACGGCCGGGCTCGTCGGGTTCGAGCGGTTCGAGGTCGGCCAGCTGGGAGTCCAAAAGGGACACCGGCATGAAGTGACCGCTGCGGGTCTTCATGCGCTCGGCGAGTGTCGCGCGGTCGCCGTCGAGGTGCAGGAACCAGACTTCGCCGCCGGTACGCAGCACGTCCCGGTAGCGGCGTTTGAGCGCCGAGGAGGTCACGACGCCACCGGTCTTCTGGTGGTCGCGGATCCAGGCGGCGATCGCCGCGAGCCAGGGCGCGCGGTCCTCGTCGGTCAGCGGCACCCCCGAGGTCATCTTGTCGATGTTCGCCTGGGGATGGAACGAGTCCGCCTCCGCGTAGTCGACGCCGAGTTCCTCGGCCAGGGCCGTGCCGACGGTCGTCTTCCCCGACCCGGACACACCCATCACGGCGATGACGGTCATCGCTACCTCCCACGTCGTTGTGTACCGGCGCTGTGCTGCGGAGAGTACAACCCAAAAGTACTACTTAATCAAGAAAAAGTACTACTTAATCGAGTCAGATCGCTAGGTTGAGCGAATGGGGAACGACAGGCACGAGGAAGTGCTCGACGCGCTCGGCGCCGCCATCGCCAACGGCGAGCTGCCGCCGGGGTCGGTGCTGCGGTCCGACGAGCTGCAGGAGCGTTTCGGCGCTTCGCGCACCGTGGCTCGCGAGGTCGTCCGTGTGCTGGAGACGATGCGGCTGACCAGCAGCAGGCGCCGCGTCGGCACGATCGTCCGGGACCAGGCGGAGTGGAACCACTACGACCCGCGCCTGATCCGCTGGCAGCTGGACGGGCCGTGCCGTCCCGCGGCGCTGCGTACCCTCACCGAACTGCGCTCGGCGATCGAGCCGTGTGCCGCCCGGTTCGCGGCGTTGCGCGCGACGCCGGAGGAGCGCGGGAAGCTGTCGGCGCTGGGGGAGCGGCTGGCGCGGACGGCGAAGTCGCGAGACCTCGACGTCTTCCTTCAGCACGACGTCGCCTTCCACGACCTGCTGCTCGCCGCGTCCGGCAATCCGATGTTCGCGCAGCTGTCCGAAGTGGTCGCCGAGGTGCTGGCCGGCCGGACCGGGCACGGCCTGATGCCCGAGGAACCGCAGCCCGAGGCGATCGCCTGGCATCTGGAGGTCGCCGCGTCGATCGCCGCCGGGGACGCGGACCGTGCCGAGCGGGCGATGCGGGACATCGTCAGCCAGGCCCGCGACGAAATCGCCGCGCTCGTCGAGTAGTTCCGGAGCGACGCATCTCACAATGTGCGAACCGGAGGAACCGGACAGGTCTTGGTGCGCTCTCACCCGCTGCTTTGCTCAACAGCAGTGAACCGAGGAGTTTCACCATGAAGATCCTGTCCCGCGTTGGGGTCGCGGGAGCGACGGCGTTCGTCGCTTCGATGGCTTTCGCCGCACCTGCCCTCGCCGCTCCGGCCCCCGTGTCCGCCGCCGCGCCCGCTGCCGCCGCGGGCACCGACTGCCGGTGGAAGGCCGCCGAGACCATCAAGATCCGCACCGCGCCGAAGACCAGCGCCGCCGCTGTCGGCCAGGTCAACAAGGGCTCGAAGGTGTGCGTCCACCCGCCGGCGGTCAAGGGTGGCACGTACACCGCGTGCAAGCGCACCGACGACCGGTGGCTGAAGATCGGCACCAACCGGTACATCGTCGGCATGTGCGTCGACTTCACCGGCTGACCTGCTCGGCGTCGAGCGCCCCAATGTGGCATTGGGTGCGTTGGATGCACCCAAATTGGGGGGGGGGGGGGGGGGTGGTGAGCAGCGAGCCACGAAGAGGGGGCGCGAGCGGGGGAGA
>NZ_JBHYIK010000047.1:24372-70578 GCF_042739735.1 Amycolatopsis sp. NPDC059027
AAAAACCCCCCCCCCCGCCCGCCGCCCCCCCCCCCCATTGGTTGTTTTGGGTGTTTTTCACCACACATTGGGGGTTTGGGGTGTTTGCCCCCCCCCCAACGTCACATTGGGGCGCACGGGGCTCAGGCGAAGCGGTGGCCGCCCGTCCAGCCGGGGTCGCCGGTCTTGGCGAAGCGGACCCACGCGCCGTGCATCTCCGCCGCGAGCGACGGCGGGACGTCCGGGCCGAGCAGGCCGTCCGGTGTGCGGAGGGCGGGCAGGTCCGTGTTGTCGAAGACGAACGGGAGTTCCGCGGTGTGGCAGGCGCCCAGCGGACCGCCGCGCCAGTCGAACTCGTAGGTGAACGCCTTGGCGTACAAGGAGAGCAGCCGTTCCCTGCCGTCGCGGAACATCGCGTCCACCGCCGCACCCCGCTCAGGACCGCCGTAGAGCCCCGATTCCTGCGAGTTCGTGCCCACGAGGACGTCCACCGGCAGTGGCCGGGGCGCCTCGTCGAGCACCATGCCCAGCGGGGTGACCCGCCCGGCCGGTGCGGGGACCTCGGCGAGTTTGGCGACGAGCCGTTCGTCGGGGATCTCCGCGAAGGCGTCCACAGTGGACGGAATGCCGAGCCGGCCTGCCAGCGCGCGCGTCGTCTCCTGGGCTTCCTCGCCGGTCATCGTGACGAGCCCGCCGCTCTGGCTGATCGCGCGGCGGAAGAGACCGTCCGCTTCGGGCGTCACCAGCAGCCCGCCGACGAGCATCGCGCCCGCCGACTGCCCGAACACCGTGACCTGGTCCGGATCGCCGCCGAACTCGGCGATGTGCCGTCGCACCCACTCGAGCGCGGCGATGACGTCCAGCAGTCCCCGGTTGCGTGGCGCGCCCGGCAGGTCCAGCCAGCCCGGCGCGCCGAGCCGGTAGTTGAGCGTCACCAGCACCACGCCGTCGCGCGCGAACGCGGTGCCGTCGTACAGCGGCGCCTGGCCGGTGCCGGAGACGAACGCGCCGCCGTGCACGAAGACCAGCACCGGCGCGCTGCCCGTCCTCGACGGTGTCCAGACGTTGAGGGTGAGGTAGTCCTCGCCGCGCTGCCAGCCCGGCCCGATCACCGGACTCAGGTCCACCGGGAACCGCCGCGCTGGAGCGGGCGCCGTCGGCCCGAGTCCGTCGTAGCCGCGTACATCGTCCACAAGGGACGGTGCGGCGAAGCGCGCGGCACCGGTCGGTGCGGCGGCGTAGGTGAGGTTGCGGAACACGTTCACCGCCATGTCGCCCACTCCTTCACCGCGAAGTTGCCGCCCTCGCGCTGGATGTGGGCCGCGCTCGCGCCGGGGAAGTGCGCGGGGAACAGCAACGCGTTCTCGTCCGCGGCCTGCCCCAATACCCGCCGACGGGCGACTCGTGCCTGGGCTTCGTCTTCGTCGAAGCAGGGGCCGTGATCCGGCTCGGCGATCTGCAGCGGGCTGTGCAGCAGATCGCCGACGAAGACCGCGCGGTCGGTGCCCGAGCGCAGCCGCACCACCGACGAACCCGGCGTGTGCCCCGGCGCCGGTTCGATGCGCAGGTTGGCGTCGACGTCGTAGCCGTCGCCCTCCCACAGCACCGTCTGCCCGGCCCGGTGGACCGGCGCGACGCTGTCCTCGAACACGTTCTGCGACTGCCGTCCCGAGCGGGTTTTGTTGGCGTTGTCCGGATTCCAGTAGTCGAAGTCCGCGCGCGCGATCACGTATTCGGCGTTCGGGAAGGTCGGCTGCCATTCGCGATCGACGAGCCGGGTGTTCCAGCCGACGTGGTCGCCGTGCACATGGGTGCAGATCACCACGTCGACGTCCTCGGGCCGGACACCGGCGGCGGCGAGTTCGCCGAGGTAGTCCGTGTCGAGGTGGGCGAAGAACGGCATGTACGGGCGTTCCCTGCCGTTGCCGATGCCGGTGTCGATCAGGATCGTCCTGCCTTCGCTGCGCAGCAACCAGGTCTGGATCTGGGTGCGCACCTGGTCGGCGGCCGGGTCGAGGAACTCGGGAGCGAGCCAGTGCTCGTGCTCGCGCCAGTGCTCGATCGCCACGTCCGGGAAGACGAATCCGCGATCGAGGCCCCGCACGGGGAGCTCGACCACGCGGGTGATTTCGACGTCTCCAAGCGTCAAGGTGTCCATGCGTCCAGCCTGCGGACCGGCGGCGCCCGGCGGTATCGGTCACGTGACTGCACTCGGCGATACAGTCGAAAGGTGACCATGGTCGGGCGGGACACCGAGAGCGCGGCCGTGCTCGGCCTCACCAGCGGCGTGCTGATCGTGACGGGGGAACCGGGTTCGGGCAAGAGCACGCTGCTCGAACTGGCGGTGGACACGCATCACGGCCGCGTGCTCCGGATGACCGGCAGCGAGAACGAGACGAACCTGCCCTTCGCCGGGCTGCACCAGCTCCTGCGGCCCGTCCTCGACGACGTCGCCGGCTTGCCCGAACGGCAGCGTTCGGCGCTGCTGGGCGCCATCGGCCTCGAAGAGACCGGAACTCCGGATCGGCTGCTCATCGGCGTCGCGCTGCTCGCTCTGCTGTCCGACCTCGCCGAGAAGTCTCCGGTCCTGGTCGTCGCCGACGATCTGCAGTGGATCGACGCGGGTTCGCGGGAGATGCTCGCTTTCGCCGCCCGTCGTGTCGACGACGAACCGCTCGCGCTCCTCGCCGCGACGCGGGACGCCGCGGGGTTCGCCGGCTTCCCGTCGCTCGTGCTGGGACCGCTCGACGTCCGCTCCGCGAGTGCGCTGCTGGACAGCCAGCCGCACCCGCCGACCGGAAAGCGCAGGCTGCGCGTTCTCGACCAGGCCGCCGGAAATCCCCTCGCGCTGGTGGAACTGGCGCGGACGGACTGCGCCGACGAAGACCTGCTGCCGCTGACCGACCGGCTCACCCGGGTCTTCGCCGCCGACCTCGCAGCGCTCCCCGAACACACCCGGCAGGCGCTGGTGCTGGTCGCCGCGGACGAGCTGGCCGCCGTCGAGAACGCCGAAGCACTCGCCCCCGCCGAGGCCGCTGGGTTGCTGCGGATCGTGGGCGGCCGTGTCCGCTTCCGGCACCCGCTGATCCGCGCCGCGATCTACCACTCCGTCCCGCTGGCCGACCGGCGGCGTGCCCACCGCGCACTCGCCGCGTCGCTCGACGGCGAACCCGATCGCCGCGCGTGGCACCTGGCGGCCGCCGCCGACGGGCCCGACGAGACGATCGCCGCCGCGCTGGAGGAATCCGCGGGCCGGGCCCGCGAACGCGGCGGGCACGCGGCGGCGGCGAGCGCGCTGGAGCGCGCGGCCGAGCTGAGCCTCCAGCGGCAAGACCGCGCACGCAGGCTGGTGGCCGCGGCGGGCGCCGCCGTCTACACGGGACAGCCGCGCTGGGTGGAACAGCTCGCCGCGAAGGCCGAGGCGAGCAGCGACGACGTCGTGCTCAAGGCCGAAGCGTCGTTGCGGGTCGGGCAGGTGCTCACCCTCAGCGCCGAGCACGACACCGCGTTGTCGCTGCTGTTGCGTGCCGCGGAGGTACCTGCCTTGCACCGGACCGCGGTGACGCTGGCGGCGGTGGCCGCGTTCTACGCCGGGCACGAGCGGCAGCGGCTCGCCGTCCGCGCGCTGGCCGGGGACGATCCGTGGGTCCTCGCGCTGACCGATCCGGTTCCTCGCCGGGCCGAGCTGGCCGCCGCGCTGCCCGCACTGGTGGAGCGGGCAGGGACCGATCCCGGACGGCTCACCTCGCTCGGCGGGATGGCCTGGCTGCTCGACGAGACCGAGCAGGCCGTGCGGATCTTCGACGAGGCACTGCACCGCTGGCGGATGCGTGGCGCGCTGCCCGCCGGGCTGGGCTGTTCGGCGGGCTGGGCGTACCTCGACCACGGGCGCTGGGCGCAGGCCAGGACGGCCGCGGAGAAGGCGACGCCCGCGGGATCGGGCATGCCGCACCTCGAAGCCGCCGGACGTTCGCTCGAAGCCGCCGCGCTCGCGCTCACCGGAGACACCGAGCAGGCCCGTGTGACCGCCACGATCGGACTGTCACTTGTGGACCCGGACCGCAGCAGGGCCGTCGGTGTGCGTCTCCGATGGGCGCTCGGGATGGCCGAGGTCGCCGACGGTGACCACGGGGCGGCATACGAGCAATTTCGCCAGATGTTCACCGACGAGGGCGACCCCGTCCACTACGCGTGTTCGTACGCCGCATTGGCCGAACTCGCCGCGGCCGCCGCGCGTACCGGGCACGAGGCCGAAGCGGCGGAGATCGTGGAACGCGCGGAAAAGCGACTCGCCGAGGATCGCTCGCCTCGCATGCGCGCGCTGATCCACCGGGCACACGCTCTGCTCGAACCCGAAGAAGCGGAGTCGCATTTCGAGATAGCGCTGGCCGATCCCGCTGCCGCGCAATGGCCTTTCGAACGTGCGCAAATCCTGCTGGACCACGCGGAATGGCTGCGGCGGCGCCGTCGCATCACCGACGCGCGCCCGAAGCTGCTCGCCGCGACGGAGATCTTCCGCCGCCTCGGCGCGCGTCCGTGGATCGACCGTGCACAAGGGGAACTCCGCGCCGCCGGCGTCGAAGCCGAACCGGCCACACCGGACGCGCTGACCTCGCTCACCCCGCAACAGCAGCACATCATCCGCCTCGCCGCCCAGGGCCTGAGCAACCGCGAGATCGGCGAGCGGCTGTTCCTTTCCCCGCGCACCGTCGGCTCGCATCTCTACCGGAGTTTTCCCAAACTCGGCGTGACCGCGAGGTCTCAGCTCCGTGACTTGATCGAGTCCGTTCGGTAGCGCGGTTTGTCCTTTTTGGTTGGACACCGTTGTCGGACACTGTCGGGTACTTAGGGTCACTCTGTTGGTCACTTTGGGCAAATAGGGACACCCTGAGTGTGCCTGTGTGTGGCCTGTGTATGCTCCGGTGTCGCTGAATCGGGTGATCGAATGATCACCTGGTAGGTGCGTCCGTCGTGGTCGGGAAATCGTGATGTCACGCGGCTGTGGGATTCGTGTTCGACTCGGATAGGAGACTCATGCACGGCAAGTCAGGACTCATGCGGGGCGGCGCCGCTGTGCTCGGCGCTGCCGTCGCACTGCTCACCGCGGCTCCCCTCGCGAGCGCGGACCCGGTCTCGACCATGAGCACCGGCGAGGCCAAGGGCAGGGTCGAGGGCGGGGACGCGGCGTTCCAGGTCAACTTCGACCGCGGTCCGGTCAACACCCCGGTCGCCGAGCTGTTCAACCTCACGCTGTCCGATGGCAGCAAGCTCAAGGTCTACTGCGTCCAGGTCGACGTCGACCTGGACAAGCAGCAGGACATGATCGAGCGGCCGTGGGACAAGTTCCCGGACGCTGCCTCGCCGTTCCACAAGAACCGCGACAAGCTCAACTGGGTGCTGCACCACGGCTACCCGGCGAACGACCTCGCCGCGATCGAGGCCGAGCTGGCCAAGAAGGACGTCAAGTTCCACGACAAGCTGTCCAAAGCGGAGGCCATCACCGCGACGCAGGCGGCCGTGTGGCATTTCAGCGACGACCGTAACCTGAACCCGGAACACCCCATCCGCTCCGGCTCCGCCGACGACGCGGCCGATGTCCTCGCGCTGTACAAGTACCTGACCGGTGACGCCAACACCGGCATCGGTGAGCAGCCCAAGCCGACGCTGAACATCAGCGCCAAGGCGACCGAAGGCAAGGCGGGCACCCGGATCGGGCCGTTCACCGTCACCACCACCGGCGACATCACCGAGCTGACCAGCAAGCTGCCCGAGGGCGTCAAGATCACCGACGCCGACGGCAAGGAGCTGAAGACCGCCGACGTCAAGGACGGCAGCGAGCTGTACGTCGACGTCCCGAAGGACGCCAAGGACGGCAACGGCACCTTCGCGCTGAAGGCGTCCGGGCACTTGGACACCGGTCGTCTTTTCGTCGGTGAGAACTACGAAAAGAAGAAGGCGCAGTCGCTGATCGTCGCGCAGTCCGAGAAGACCACGGTGAGCGCCAATGCCGCCGCGAAGTGGACCGCGGGCACCGTCACGCCGCCGACCAGCGAGACCAGCACCCCGCCGAGCGCCACCACCGCGCCGCCGACCCCGAGCGGCCCGCCGACCACCGCGCCGTCGGTCGTCCCGCAGGCCGAGCAGGGTTCGCTGCCCTACACCGGCGTCTCCGCGATCCTGCCGATCAGCATCGGCGCGCTGCTGCTCATCGGCGGCACCGTGATGCTGCTGATCGTGCGCCGTCGCCGCAAGAGCGCCGCGTAACGACCAACGTTTGACCCGGCGGGGCCAGTCCACTATCCACTGTGGACTGGCCCCGTTCGCGTCGCCGGTCCTCACGTGCCGGTGCAGGCGGCCGTGGCGAACTCACCGGAAGCGGTCTTGGTCGAGACCACCGCACCGTCCACAGTGATCTTGCAGGTCACCGATCCGCCGGTTTCCGCTGTCGTCACGGTGAGCGTCCCTCCTTTGTAGACACCCTTGTTCTCGACGTTCTTGTGCCACGGCAGGGCCGGGGCTGTTTCCGTGCTCGGGTTGAGCACTTCGCCGTAGACGATTTCGACGTTCTTGGCGTCGCCGGTCACCTCGTAGGACACTTTCGCCGTTTTGGTGAGTTCCTTGTTGACGTCGTCGACCGCCTTGTTGAAGACGAAGATCCAGGTAATGCAGACGCCGAGGCCCAGTACGGAAACCACGATCCCGGCGATCGAAAGTCCCTTGTTGGACGCGATGCCCTTGCGCACCCTGGCGAGCCCGATCGCGGCGAAGATCAGGCCGAGCACGACCAGCGGCCAGGCGACGATTCCGACGAAGGGGATCGGGGAGAACACCAGGCCGATCAGGCCGAGCACGAATCCGGTGGTGCCGATGCCGTTGCGGGGCGGCGCGGGCGTGGCCAGCGGGGGCATGGCCGGGGGATAGGGGGTCTGCTGGGTCACGGGATTTCCTTTCCGGGTAACGACGCGACGGATGTAATCAGCGGGTGTGGCCTCGCCGCGTCGTCCGGCGGGCACAGAGGCGTTACGACGAAAGTCGTCACTTCGCCGTCGTGCCTCAGCGGATCCGCTGATGCGAGAGGGCCGGGGCCGGTGCGTAGGCTCGGCGCATGGCAAGGCGTGTGCTCGGCGTGGTGCTCACCGTGGTCGCGGTCGCCGCGTGCGTGGTGACCGGCATCTTCGTCTTCAGCACCCAGGGATATCTGCCGGACACCAAGACGTTCGTGCCGACGTGGTGGTCGGTGCTCGGCTTCCTCGCGTCGATCGGGGCGGCGGTCATGCTGTGCTGGCGCCATCGGTGGCCGCTGCTCGTCACCGGCATCGCCCTCGTCCCCTCGCTGGTGTTCGGGTTCGAGTCGCTGGCCGCGCTGATCTCGCTCGCCGCGCTGGCCGCCGCGCGGCGCGACCGGCTGCTGCCGTTGGGTGCCGCACTGGTGTACGCCGCCACCGCGCTCGCCCTCTGGCACGACGCCCACCGCCATCGCGACGTGAGCATCGCCGGTTTGATCGTCGGCCGGGAGACCAGCGCCGGGCAGGTGATCGGGATCCTCGTGCTGGCGTCAGTGCTGACCGCCATCCCGCTGGCCGTCGGGATCACTCGCGGCGTCCGCGACGACCTCGCGCGCCGGGACGCCCTGGAACGGGAACTGCGCGCGGAGATGACGAGGCGGGCCGAGCGGACCCGGATCGCGCGCGAGATGCACGACGTGCTCGGGCACCGGCTTTCCCTGCTGTCGCTGCAGGCCGGGGCCCTCGAGGTCAACCAGGGCGACCACGCCCGCGCGACCGAGGCCGCGCGGACCGTGCGCACCACCGCCCGCCAGTCGCTCGACGACCTCCGCCAGGTCATCGGCGTGCTCCGCGACGGCAAGGGATTCGCCGAGCCTGCCGG
This sequence comes from Amycolatopsis sp. NPDC059027, assembly GCF_042739735.1. NCBI lineage: Bacteria > Bacillati > Actinomycetota > Actinomycetes > Pseudonocardiales > Pseudonocardiaceae > Amycolatopsis > Amycolatopsis sp. NPDC059027. The sequence continues at coordinate 32,239 of NZ_JBHYIK010000047.1, forward strand.
GGATCCGCGGCCGGGCGAACACGCACAGCCGGGGCTGGCCGACATCCCGGAACTGATCGCCACCACCCGGCGGTCCGGCCTGCCCGTCAACATCACGATCCTGCTCGACGAGGCCACCACGGCGCCCGTCCTGCTCGGCACGGCGGCGTACCGGATCCTCCAGGAAGCGCTTACCAACGTGCTGCGGCACGCGCCCGGCGCGGTGGCGGACGTGGCCGTCCGCGGCGGGCCGGGCGCCGGGCTCACCATCGAGGTGGTGAACCCGCTGCCCGCCACCGCCCCGCCGTCACCGGGGTCGGGCACCGGGCTGACCGGTGTCACCGAACGCGTCACGTTGCTCGGTGGGAAGGTCGGCGCCGGGCCCGCCGAGGGTGGAAAGTTCGCACTCCGGGCGTGGTTGCCGTGGGAACGGCATTAGGATGGGCGGGTGCCCCGGCGCCCATTGAGAGTGCTGCTCGTCGACGACGACCCCTTGGTGCGCACCGGCTTGTCCATGATCCTCGACAGCACGGACGATCTCACCGTCGTCGGCCAGGCCGGTGACGGCGACGAGGTCGTGCCGCAGGTGACGAGGCACGCGCCGGACGTCGTGCTGATGGACATCCGGATGCCCCGGATGGACGGACTGGCCGCGACCGCCGCCGCCACCGCGCTGGCCAATCCGCCCAAGGTGCTCATGCTGACCACCTACGACCTCGACGAGTACGTCTTCGACGCGCTCGCCGCGGGCGCGAGCGGATTCCTGCTCAAAGACGGTTCCCCGCAGGAGATCATCGAAGCGGTGCGGGTCGTCGCCGATGGCGAGGCGATGCTTTCCCCGCGTACGACAAGGAAACTCATCGGCCATTTCGTCGCCGCCCGCACGAATCCGCGGCGTGCCAGGGCGCGGGCCGGGCTGAGCACGCTGAGCGAGCGCGAACGCGAGATCGTCACGGCCGTCGCGCGGGGCAAACCGAACGCGGAGATCGCCGTCGAACTGCATCTGAGCGAGGCCACGGTGAAAACGCACATCACGCGCATCTTCGCCAAGCTCGACGCCGCGAACCGGGTCCAGCTCACGATTTTCGCCTACGAAGCGGGGTTGGTGACGCCATGAGGAATGCTTTCCGCGCAACGGCTTTCGTGCCGATGGTGGCCGTGGCCGCGCTGCTCGCGGCGTGCGGTGCGGGCGGCTCCGGCCGTGGTCCGGTGGAGCAGGGGCAGACCGGGGAAATCCCGGCCGCCGCGAAGGACGACGCGCTCGCCGCGCTGGTCCCCGCGAACATCCGCGCCGACGGCATGCTCGTGTTCGGCCAGGACCAGAGTTCGCCGCCGGGCGAGTTCGTGGAGAACGGGAAGCCGGCAGGCGTCGACGTCGATTTCGGCACCGCGGTAGGGCAGGTGCTCGGGCTGGGGACGGAGTTCCGGAACACCGCCTTCGACGGCATCATCCCCGGCGTCGAGGCCGGGAAGTACGAGATCGGCATGTCCTCCTTCAACGTCAAGGCGGAGCGGCTCAAGACCGTCGACATGGTCACCTACTACCGGGCAGGCAAGGCGCTGGCCGTTGCCAAGGGCAATCCCAACCGGATCACGCTGGACACGTTGTGCGGCAAGAACGTCGCGACGCAGAAGGGCACCGCCGAGGTCGAGGACCTGGAGCATCGCAACGAGGCGTGCGTGATGGCGGGCAAGCCCGCCATCACCATCACCCAGCTCCAGGCACAGACCGACGTGAATCTGGCGCTGGCCTCGAAACGCGTCCAGGCCGAACTCGCCGACTCGCCCACCATCGACTACGTGGTCAAGCTGAACGGGCAGCTGGAGCGAGTCGGCGAACCGTACGACACCGCGCCGTACGGCATGGTGCTGACGAAGAACAGCGGCGACTTCGGCCGGGCGGTCCAAGGCGCCGTGCAGAAACTGATCGACAGCGGGACCTATCGCCGGATCATCGACAAGTGGGGCCTGTCGGTGTCCGGCGCGCTGACCCGGTCGGAGATCAACCCGCCGGTGCGGTGAGCTAGCGCTGGGCCGCGGGGCGCAGGACGATCTCGTTGACGTCGACGCCGGGTGGCTGGCCGATGGCGTACGAAACGGACTCGGCGATGGCGCCGGCGGGGATCGACTCCGCCCGGTAGGTCCGCATCAGGTCCTTCGCGCCAGGTTCGGTGATGGAATCGGCGAGTTCGGACTCGACGACGCCGGGCGAGATCGTGGTGACGCGGATACTCGGGTCGACCTCTTGGCGCAGGCCTTCGGTGATCGCCCACGCGGCGTACTTGGTGCCGCAGTACACCGCCGCGGTGGGGGACACCTGGTGCGCGCCGATGGAGGCGATGGTGACGAAGTGCCCGCCGTGTGCGCGCTGGAAGTGCGGCAGGGCCGCGGCGATCCCGTGCAGCAGGCCGCGGATGTTCACATCGATCATCCGGTCCCATTCGCCGACCAGCAATGAGTCCAATCTGGACAGTGGCATCACGCCGGCGTTGTTGACGAGTACGTCGACCCGCCCGTGTTCCCGCGCGGCGTCGTCGACGAACGTGGCGACGTTCGCGCGGTCGGTGACGTCGAGGCGGCGGACGTCGGCGCTGCCACCAGCGTCGCGGATCTCCGCCGCGACCGTGGCGAGCCGGTCTTCGCGCCGGGCACCGAGCACGACGTGGTGTCCCTCGCGGGCGAGCCGCAGCGCGGTCGCCTCGCCGATACCACTGCTCGCGCCGGTGATCAGGACGATGCTCATGCGGTGACCTCGGTGGGGTAATCGGCGGACAGCGTCAGGTCGCGCCAGGCGTCGAAGCCCTCCCGGAGGGTGCCGAGCCGGGCCGTGGCGATGTCGTAGGCGGCCTTGCCCAGCAGCAGGCGCAACGGCGGTTCGTCGGCGCCGACCGCGGTGATGACCGCTTCGGCGGCGCGGTCGGGGTCGCCAGGCTGGTGGCCGTAACTGGCCAAAGTGGACACTCGGCGCGCGCCGGCGGTGCCGTCGTAGTCGTCGATGCGGATTTCGGACTGACGCATGGACGGACCGGACCAGTTGGTACGGAAGGTGGCGGGCTCGACGATCGTGACCTTGACGCCCAGCGGCGCGACCTCGGCCGCGAGCGATTCGGAAAGGCCTTCCACCGCGAACTTGGTGGCGTGGTAGTACCCCGTGGCGCCGAACGCCGCGAGGCCGCCGAGGGACGAAACGTTCACGATGTGCCCGGCGCGGCGTTCCCGCATACCCGGCAGGGCTGCCTTGGTCATCTCGATCAGGCCGAAAACGTTGGTGTCGAACAGGTTCCGGACTTCGTGGTCTTCACCCTCTTCGAGGGCGGCGAGGTAGCCGTAACCGGCGTTGTTGACCAGGACGTCGACGTGGCCGAAAGCCGACTCGGCCTGCTTGACGGAGTCCCGGATCCGGCCGGAATCGGTGACGTCGAGGGCCAGTGCCAGCGCGCGATCCTCGCGGCCCGCGACGATATCCGCGACCTGCTCGGGCCGGCGGGCGGTGACGACCGCGCGCCAGCCGCGATCGAGGACCGCGGTGGCCAGTGCCCGGCCGAGGCCGGTGGAACAACCGGTGATGAACCAGACCGGTGTGTCGTGGACGGACATGATGCTCCTCTTTTTTGAATGGGCTCATTTTTGAACGGGCTCAGTGCGTGCTTGAACGAACCGCGTGACAAGACGACGTCAGGCGGCAGGAAACGGGGTGGATTCCCGGTCAGTGGTGGTTGCGCTCCTCGGCGGACAACCTGGGTTCGGCGGACTCGCTCGCGGTGAGACTGCCGAGCAGTGCCAACGCCTCTTCGGACGGGCTGCCCGGCTCGGCCTGGTAGACGACCAGTTGCTGGCCGGGCGCGCTGTTGACGGTCAGCGCCTCGTAGGTCAGCGTCAGCTCGCCGACCAGCGGGTGCCGGAATCGCTTGGTCTCGTGGGTTTTCTGCCGGATGTCGTGGCGGGCCCACAGGTCGCGGAACGCCTCGCTCTTCACCGACAGTTCGCCCACCGTCTCGATCAGCAGGGGATCGTCCTGGTCGAGCCCGGCCGCGGACCGGAGCCCGCCGACGGTGTTGACCGCCACCCGCTCCCAGTCCGGGTAGAACTCCCGCGCGTCCGGGTCGAGGAACACCAGCCGCACGAGATCCCCGCTGTAGGTGTGCCCGGCGAACAGGGCACGGCCGAGGATGTTGTGTGCCAGCACGGTCAGGCAGCGGCCGAGGACCACTGCCGGGGCGCGCTCCCAGCCGTCCAGCATGCGCAGCAGGTTCGGGCTCACGCGCTCGCGCCGCGCGGCCGGACGGCGACGGGTGCGGACCGGGCGCGCCAGCCGGTGCAGATGGGCCAGCGCCTCCTCGTCCAGGTCAAGGGCCCTGGCCAGTGCGTCGACGACCTGGATCGAGGGGTTCCGCTCCCGGCCCTGCTCCAGCCGCACGTAGTAGTCGGCGCTGACGCCGGCGAGCCGCGCGACCTCCTCCCGGCGCAGGCCCGCGACCCGGCGGTGGCCCGTGACCGGCAGGCCGGCGTCCTCGGGCCGCACGAGTTCCCGGCGGGCCCGCAGGAACGTGCCGAGGGCGTTGTCGCTGTCCATGGCCACCAGGCTAGGTCGGAAAGGACCGGCAGGGGAGCGGGAAGGGTGGCCGTGGTACTCCTAGGATCGCGGCTCAGGCACCGCGTTCGCCCCTGCCGAAGGGGCGGAAACCGTTGGTGCGCAGGGAAGTTCCTGACTGGGGCGCGCTCGGCGACGCGGCACCGGAGTTGGCCGGGACGAGGGTGGCCAGTGCGTTCGCGTGGGGGGAGAGGCTCGCGAGCGCGCTCTCGGCGTCGAGCCCGGGCAGGTGGATCCAGGCGCTGTCGGCGAAGTCCGCGGTGGTGACGCTGATGCGCGCGCAACGGGCGGGCGGCACGAGCGCGACACTGAACGGCTCGACGACGTTGCGCCAGACCTCGTGCGACAGGACGAGACCGGCGCCGAACTTGTCGCCGGTCGGGTCGTTGCGGCACCAGTAGGCGACCGCGTCACAGAACGTGGTGGCGGACAGCAGCCTGGTCAGCGTGATGTAGGTCCGGTGGTAGCGGTGGTTCTCGGCCATCGGGCCGGTGTGGACCGCGACCCGCGCGCGCATCGGCGTGCGGGCGTAGCGGTTGCGGGACCGGAGCAGGTGATCGAGGTGGAACACCAGCTCGACGAGCCGTCCGAGTGCCTGCTCGGGGTAGGCGAGCATCACGCCGTCCCCGGTTTCCCGGAAGTGGCGGGCGTCGTCCCACGACAGTCCGACCGTGCTCAAGGCGTGCGACACCAGCGTTTCCATTTCGGACTTCATCGGATCGAGCAGATCGTCGCTCGCCTGCGACGAGCCCACGATGTCGACCGCGAGCACCGCGTGTGATCGTGCGTTGAACCGGCTGGAGGTCAATGCGAACATCGTGACCTCTCCCCCTCCCTCGAGGTATGTTTCGCGACAAGGGGAAGTGTCACGACTACCCAGCGAGAGTTCTGTTCGCTACCGAACAGAAGTGACCACACAGGTGCCACGATTCAGTGATCTGTGTCACACTTCCGTGTCCGCCCGCTCGCGGAGTTTGAAGCGGTCGGTGACGGTGAACGACTTCCGGGCGCTGGCGACTATGCCTTCGTCGCGCAGGGTGTTGAGCGCCTTGGCGACCATGGTGCGGCCCATCGGGATGAACTGCGCCAGCTCGTCCTGACTCAGCGGTATCGCGATCCGCCACCCCTCGTCGGTCTCGACGCCGCACGCGTCGACGAGGTAGTCCAGGCGCCGGGCCACCCGCGTGATCGCCTGCGGTTTCCACGACTGCGTGCGTTGCTGCTGTGCCACCACGAACCGCTGGGACACGCTGATCAGCAGTTCCTTCATTGCCGCCGGGTGCTCGGTGAGGAAGCGCTCGAACTCGCTCGCCCCGATCCGCCTGGCCTGTACCCGGTCGATCGCGACCACGTCGGCCATCCGCGTCCCGCCCGCCACGACCGCGATCTCGCCGTGCAGATCGCCGGGGACCCCGATGTCCAGGATGATCGCGGTGCCCTCCTGGTCGACGCTGGCGACCTTGACGTAGCCGTGGCGCAGCAGCATCACGTACTCCCCGGGCTCCCCGGTCCGCATCAGCGGCTGCTTGGGGGCGTACTCCTGTTGCGTTCCCATCTGGAGCAGTCGTTCCCGTGCTCGCTCGTCCACCCGATCCAGGAACGGCTGCTGCCGCCCCGCCGCTGTCCCGTTCATCCAGGCGCCCTCCCGCGCTGCCGACATGGTGCCGAAGGGGACCGTAGTGCTCGGCGGTCACCGGGGCGAGGCGGCCGGTTGGTCCGCCGTGAAAATCCCGAGCCGGACGAGTTCCGAGCGGATCCAGTCGGCCAGCAGGTGCAGCGGGCCACCCGGCTCCTCCTCGCGGAAACGGGCCACGATCTCGTGATGGCGTCCGCCCTGCTGGGCCGTGTACTGCAGCGCCGCGCGCACCTCGGAGGTCTTCAACGGGACGACGCGGGTGCCCGGCCTCGGCCGGACCGTGCTCTTGGCGCCCATGACCGAGAGCACGGCCTCGTCGAGATCGAAAAGGTGTTCCACGAGCACCATCGCGTACTCGACATCGTCCACAACCCGTCGCGCGACCATTGCCATGACACCAGTCGACCATGCGCGAGCCGTCCGATCCGTTCACTACCGAACAGTTCGGGGCAACTCACCGCGCCGGGAGGTCGAGTTTTCCGGCGAGCCTGCCGATCCACGCGGTGATCTCCTCCGCGGACCGGTCCGGCAGGCCGAAGATGGCCTCGGTGACGCCGATGGACGCGAAGTGCGCCAGCTGCTCCCGGTCGGGCCGCCCGGCGAGCACCGCGACCTCCGGCTCGCCCGCGCGGCCTTCGTCGCGCCAGATTTCGCGCAGCAGGCCCACCGGCCCCTCGATGTCCACATCGGACGGAGTGGTCAGCCAGCCGTCGGCGTGCTTCGCGATCCAGCGGAAGTTCTTCTCGGTGCCGCCCGCGCCGAGCACCACCGGGATGTGCGGCTGGGCCGGCTTCGGCCACGCCCAGCTCGGCCCGAACGAGACGAATTCGCCGTCGTACTCGGCTATTTCGTCCGTCCACAGTGCACGCATCGCCTCGAGGTACTCGCGCAGCGCGGTCCGGCGCCGGTTGCCGGGCACCCCGTGGTCGGTCAGCTCGTCGACGTTCCAGCCGAACCCGGCGCCGAGCGTGACCCGGCCGCCGGAGAGGTGATCCAGGCTCGCGACGGTCTTGGCCAGCGTGATCGGGTCGCTCTCCACCGGGAGCGCGACCGCGGTCGAGAGCCGGATCCGGGTGGTCACCGACGCCGCGGTGGCCAGTGCCACCCACGGGTCGAGCGTGCGCAGGTACCGGTCGTCCGGCAGTGACGAGTCGCCGGTGCGAGGGTGCGGCGACTCGCGTTTGACGGGGATGTGCGTGTGTTCCGGCACCGAGAAGGAGTCGAAGCCCGCTTCCTCCGCCGCGCGTGCCGCGGCCGCCGGGGTGATGCCCCGGTCGCTGGTGAACAACACGATCCCGTATCTCACGAGACCGACGATAATAGAACGTGTTTCAGTTTGCAATGGGCTACGTGCTGGCGTCCACTGTGGACGATTCGGCGGCGCGGGTGATCCCGTGGTCGAGCGCCCCAATGTGGCATTGGGTGCGTTGGACGCATCGAACGCCACACTGGGGCGCATGGGGTCCGCGGGGCTCGCCGCACCGAGGGACGCCCTCGTCGCACTCAACGCACCAAGGGCGTCCCTTGGAACTTCCCGCACAGGCCGACAGCATCGCCCGACGTCGCGAAAGCTCCGTTGGGGACGCTCAACGTCGCGAACGGAGCGTTCGCGACAGCCGGGGTCGCGGCGCGAAAACCCCAGCCGTCACGACGAGCCCGTGAGCAACACGAATGCAGCCGGTGTGCCGGGGCGGATCAGCGGCGGCGGGTGAGTTTGCCGAGTACGGAGGAACGGCGCCGCGTAGCGGTGATTCCGCCCGCGACGGCGTCGTCGAGCAGGGAGCCGACCGTCTCGTGCGCACACGCCCGGTTGGCGCCGATGCCGCCGCTGGGGCCGCGTTTGATCCAGCCGACGACGTAGGTGCCCTGCCGACCTTCGACGCGTCCGCCGGTGTGCGGGATGGTGCCGGTCTCCTCGTCGAAGGGCAGCCCCGGCACCGGCGTGCCCCGGTAGCCGACGGCGCGGATCACCTGGCCCGCCGGGAGCTGGACGTCACCGTCGAGACCAGTGACGCGGAGCCCGCGGACCTGGGCGTCGCCGAGGAATTCGAGTGGCGCGGAGTGGAAGCGCAGCACGATGCGCCGGTTCTCGTGCCGTGGCGGCACGGACCAGTCGACGGTCTCGCGCGCGACGTCGCGGAGCAGGGCCGCCTTGGAACCCTCGGCCGCATTGTCGATGACGCGGGCGATCTCCGGATCGTGCGTGTCCACGACGAGGTCGGCGGTTTTCCGCTGGGCCAGCGCGAGCAGTTCCGGGCCGGTGTAGGCCGCCGCGTCGGGGCCGCGCCGGGCGAGCAGGACCACCTCGCGCACCTTGCCCGACCGCAGCCGGGCCAGTGCCTCCGGGGCGATGGTGGTGCCTTCGAGGTCGGCCGGGTCGGCGGTCAGGATCCGCGCGACGTCGAGCGCCACGTTGCCGTTGCCGATCACGACCACGCGTTCCGCCGAGAGGTCGATCGCGTCGGCGGGCGTGTCGGGATGACCGTTGTACCAGGCGACCACCTCGGTCGCGGCCATGCTGCCGGGCAGGTCCTCGCCGGGGAGGCCGAGGCCGCGCGCCGAAGACGCGCCGACCGCGTAGATCACCGCGTCGTGCCGCGCGGCCAGCTCGTCGACCGTGACGTCCCGCCCGATCTCGACGCCCAGCCGCATCCGGAGCCGGGGGTGGTTGTGGAAGCGCGCGAACGTCTCGCCGATCTTCTTCGTCGACGGGTGGTCGGGCGCGACGCCGTACCGCACGAGCCCGCCCGCGACCGGCAGCCTGTCGATCAGCGTGACCCGGGAACCGGTGTGCAGCAACAGGTCCTCGACCGCGTACATGCCCGCCGGGCCGGTGCCGACCACCGCGACGTCCAGCGGCGCGAAGTCGCTGGGGATGTCGCGGTCGAACACCGGCGGGCCCCACGCGTGGAAGTTGGGCGCCGGGTCGGTGGCCGCGGCCGGGGCCCGGTCCGCGTAGAAGGCGGCGTTGATCTCGGCGTAGGGCTTGAGCGACTCGGTCAGGCTGTCGACCGGGAAGATCGCGTCGACCGGGCACGCGTCCGCGCAGGCCCCGCAGTCGATGCACGCTTCCGGGTCCACGTAGAGCATGTCGGTGGTCCCGAAGTCCGGCTCGTCCGGGGTCGGGTGGATGCAGTTGACCGGGCACACCGACACGCAGGTCGCGTCGTTGCAGCAGGTCTGGGTGATCGCGAAGGCCATCGGCTCAGATGAGGTTGGCGCGCTTGTAGAACCAGGTCGACGCCCTGGTGAGCAGCCCGGCGGAGTTGAGGAACTCCATCAGGCCGGCACAGCTCGAGCGCATCAGCGACTTGTGGTGCTCGTTCGCCTTCGCCTCGCGGAGTGCGCGCTTGGTGTCGAGCCCGGCGTTGGCGTACACCTTCTTGTTCACCATGCTGGTGACGATGAAGTACGACGCGATCGCGACCACCAGGCCGTTGATCTGGCGGCGCAGCTTGCCCGCGCCCTCCAGGCGGGCCTTCGTCTCCTCGCGGGCGAACTTCATGTGCCGCGACTCTTCGACGACGTGGATGTTGTTGATGGTGCGGACGAAGGGGGCGACCCGCTCGTCCCGCATCCAGTCGCGCTGCATGACGTCGAGGACCTCTTCGGCGACCAGGATCGCGGCGTAGGCGGCCTCGCCGAAGGCGATGGTCTTGAACGCGCGGCCGAGCTCGACCACGACCCGGGTCGGGCGGTACGCGGGGGCGCGCAGCTTCGCGGCGCCGCGCGCGAACATGATCGAGTGACGGCACTCGTCGGCGATCTCGGTCAGCGCCCACTGGAAGGCCGGGTCGGTCGGGTCCTTGGCGTAGAAGTCGCGCAGCACCATCTGCTGCAGGATCATCTCGAACCAGATGCCGGTGCTGGCCACCGACGCCGCCTCCTGGCGGGTCAGCTCGCGCTGCTGCTCCGGCGTCATCTCGGCCCAGTAGGACGTGCGGTACAGCGTGCTCCACTCGGGGCTCGCGCCGTGGTCGGCGGTGTCGAGCGGGGTCTCCCAGTCGACTTCCTTGGCCGGGTCGTAGGACAGGGTTTCCGAGGACTGCAGCAGCCGGCGCGCGACGTCGTCGCGGCCGGGGTCCTGCGGCGCTGCGTGGTCCCGTGCGATGCTGCTGGTCATGGAACGCTCCCTGAGCGAAGTGGTGACGTTCTAGGTGTTACTTCAGGTAACGTTACTCGAAGTCACACATACTTCGCGAGTGGCCTAACGGGAGTGTGACGCAGGTCACAGGAGTGCTGAAGGACGCCTTCAGTGCGTTGAGCGCGGTGAAGGACGCTTTCAGTGCGCTGGATGCACTAAAGGCGTCCTTCAGCTCGGCACTGGGGCAACGTCCGCGACCGGGCCGCCGCGGGCGAACCACTGCGGCGGACCTCGGCGGCGAACAGGCGTTCCTGCTCCCCGGCGTCGCGATATCCCGAGGTCAGCCCGATCGGCAGGCCGTCAACCCACAGTGCCCGCGTGCGTGCCTCGGTGAAGGCAGCGCGCGTCGCCGGGGTCAGCCCGGTGAGGTCCTCGGCGGGGAACCGGGCCGCGAGCGCCCACTGGCACGCGACGTGCCGGGCGCGCCGCGGCGCGGTCAGCCAGGCGAGCGGCAGCAGCAGGACGGCGAGCCAGCGGGTGAGCAGCCGGTACCCGGGGTCGCGACGCCGTCTGCTCACCGGAGCGAGTCGAGCGCGGCGGTGGTCGCCTGCGCTACGAGCTTGTCGTCGTACTTGGCGTCCTTCGCCTTCTTGTCGGAGAAGACCACGAGCACGATCGGGGCGCGCTCCGGCGGCCAGAGCACGGCGATGTCGTTGCGGGTCCCGTAGTCGGCGCCGCCGGTCTTGTCGGCGACCTGCCAGCCCGCGGGGGCGCCCGCGCGGATGAGCGCGTTCCCGGTGGTGTTGGCGCGCATCATGTCGGTGAGGATTTTGCGCTTGTCTTCGGGCAGCGCGCCGCCGAGGACGAACGCGCGCAGGCTGCCCGCGAAGGCGCGCGGGGTGCTGGTGTCCCGGATGTCGCCGGGTGTGGCCTCGTTGAGGTCCGGTTCGATCCGGTCGGCGTGGGTGGTCGTGTCCCCGGCCCCGCGCAGTGCGGTGGCCATTCCCGCCGCGCCGCCGATTTCGCGGAACATCAGGTTGTCCGCGGTGTTGTCGCTGTAGCGCAGGGCGGCGTCCATGGCCGCGCGCAGCGAGATGGCCGCCGTCGGCGCGGTGCCGAGGTTCTGTTTCGTGATCGGCGAGTTGGGCACCAGGTCGTTCGTGCCGTAGGTGACCTTCCGCTCCAGTTCCCCGACCGGAATCTTCTGCAGCAGGGCGCCGGAGCTGAACACCTTGTGCGTGGAGGCGTAGGCGAAGCGGTCGTCGGCGTGGTAGCCGACTTCGCGGCCTGTCGCGGTGTCGACCGCGTAGACGCCGAGCCGGGCGTCGAAGGTGCGTTCAAGCTGCTCGAACGCCGCCGTCTGCTGCGTCGTGGCCGCTTGCTGGGCCGACGGCGGCGCGGGAGCGGGCGTGGTCTGGGGAGCGGAGCAGGCCACCAGCGGGATGAGGGTGAGCGCGGTGAGGGCCACTCGCCGGACAGGGGAAATCGCCACGGGAATCCTTTCGTCAGCGGGATGTCCGCAGTCTTCCCCGTTCGGCTCATGCTGTCCAAGACAGAAATGAGCAGTTTGATGCCAAAATCGCATAGAGTGAGGTGGTGGATCTCGTCGGCAGCTGCAAGGCGTTCGTGAGTGTGAGCGAGACCGGGAGTTTCACCGCGGGCGCCGCGGTCGCCGGCATTCCCCAGCCGGTCGCGAGCCGCCGCATCGCCGCGCTCGAACAACGGCTCGGCGAGCGGCTGTTCGACCGCTCCACGCGCCGGGCGCGGCTCACCCCGTTCGGCCGCGCGATGCTGCCCTCGGCCCGACGTCTCGTGCACCTGGCCGACGCGATGGAACACGACGCGAAGCTGGCCAAGCTCCAGCCGCTGCTGGTGGCCGTGCCGGAGACCTGTCCGACGCGCGATCTCGCCGAACTCGGTGCGGAGGCTCGTGCGCTGGAGATCTTCCTCGAGTTCCGTTCGGCACCACCGGGCGAACGCGCCGAACTCGTCCGGAGCCACGAGGTGCGGGCCGCGATCACGGCGGTCCCGGCCGAGGACGCGGTGTGGGTCGTCCCACTCGGCCTGGCCGGGGTCGCGAAGCCACAGGCGGCCACCGTCCATCTGGAAACGCTGCGTGCCGGGCGGTCCGGTTCCCCGCGGCGCCGGGTCTGGATCCAGCCCGAGGACGACGTCCCGCACGTCCGGGACAGGGTGTTGCGCGTCCGTGACGCGGTGGGCCTGCGACCCGCGCAGGTGGCCGTCGCCGACTCGCTGACCTCGGCGGCCGCGAGCGTCCTCGGGTCGGCGGATCTGCTGCTGTGCTCGGCGGAGCAGGCTCGCGAACTCGGGCTACAGTGGCGGCCGATCGGGGAGATCCGGCTCGCGCGCGGTTTCGACGTGACGGCGGGCTTCGGCGAGGACGCCGACCACCTGCGCATCCGGTTGCGGGAGGGGGTCGCGCGCTGTCTCGGCGCGCCGGGGAAGGAAGGGGACGGGTGATCGCGGAAGGCCTGATCCGGCAGCTGCGGGCCGAGCTGGACGACGGCGGGCTGCGCGGCTCCTTCCTCGTCCGCGACCTGCGGTCCGGGACCGAGCTGGGGATCGACCCGGATCTGCAGTTCCCGATCGCCTCGCTGGTCAAGGTCCCGCTCGTGCTCGCGACCCAGGAGCGGATCCGCCGAGGTGAACTCGACGGCGCCACCCCGCTGGAGGTCGCGCCCGGCAAGAACACGACGCCGGGGCCGACCGGGCTGACCCGGTTCCGGCATCCCGCCCGCATCGCGATCGACGATCTGCTCTACCTGTCCGTCGCGATCAGTGACGGCACTGCGGCCGACGCGTTGTTCGAGCTGACTCCGCCCGCCGAGGTCACGCGGATGCTCGGCGAATGGGGCCTGTCGGGCATTTTCGTGCGGCATCTGGTCGGCGATCTCCTCGACACCCCCGCCGAGCGCTTCGAACCCGCGGACGTCGACCTGGCCCACGCGCTGGCGATCGGCGCCGTGACGGCCGGGCAGGGGCACCGGATCGCCCAGCTCGACGTCACCCGCGCGAACGCGGGCTCGGCGCGGTCGTTCGTCGACCTGGCGCAGGCGTTGTGGACGCCGTCCAAGATCGACCCGGACGTCGCCGAGCGCGTGCGCGAGCTGATGGGCCTCAACCTGCTGCGCCACCGCCTGACCCCGGACTTCGCCTCCGACGCCGCGCGGTGGTCGTCCAAGACCGGGACCCTGCTGAACCTGCGGCACGAGGTCGGCGTCGTCGAGCACGCCGACGGCCAGGTGTTCGCCGTCGCCGCGCTCACCGAATCCCGGGTGCCCGCCGGTGTTCAGCCCGAAGCGGAGGTGCTCATGGCCCGCGTCGCGCGGACGCTGCGCGATCACCTGCGCGGCGGCGCGGCCTGATCCCATGTCTATCCACAAAGGACAGACGGTGGCCGCCGGGACGCGCGGAACCGGCCGCGCGACCCGTCTTCCGGCTCTCGCCGCGGTCGCCTGTGTCGTGGGATTCGTGACGGTCTATTTCGGATTCGTCTGGACCCATCGCGGGCAGGCGCTCGAATTCGCCGTGCTCCAGCGCGCGCCGATGTCGCCGGAGACGCCGTCCGTGGTGCGTGCCACGTTCTGGCTGGACCACGTCAACGAGTACTCCGTGGGCGCGGTGCTGCTTCTCGTCGTGCTCGTCGGTCTGCTGCGCCGTCGTCCGGCGCTCGCGGCCGCCGGCACGGCGGTCATCGTGGTGACCGCGGCGCTCGACCGGATCCTGGTGCGCTGGGTGCTCGTCCGCCCGAACCTGGTCGACGATCCGGCCAATCCCGACAACAGTTTCCCCAGTGGTCACGTCGCGATGGCGACCTCGGCGCTGCTCGGCCTGCTCATCGTCGTGCCGCCCGCGTGGCGCGGGGTGACCGCGCTCGTGGGCGCGGTGCCGGTCCTCGGCGTCGCGGAGATGACGATGACGCTCAGCTGGCATCGGCTCAGTGACACCGTCGGCGGAAATCTGCTCGCCCTCGGCGTCGCGTGCTTCGGGGTGGCGGCGCTCGTCCGGCGTGGCGGGGCTCGCGTGCTCACGCGCCGCGAGCGGCTGCTCGGCGGCCTGCTCGGGATCGTGCCGTTGCTCGGCTACGGCGTATGGACGGTGGCGCGCGTGGCAGGGGAGCCGCTCTTCCCGGTCGCGGGCGCCCTCGCGACGGCGTTCAGCACGCTGACCGTGGTGATCTTCCTTGCCGTGCTCTTGCGGGCGGAACCTGCGGCGACCACCCGCGCCTGAGTCCTTCGGCGAGTCTTGGGTGCCCCTTGGGGCAAGTACTTGACTGAGAGGAAAGTGACTAGGTACTTTCCTTGGAGGAAAGAGCTTCTGGTCAAGAAAGAACAGGGGAGGCAGTGATGACCGAGAAACCGTCCGCCGAAGAGGCGGCGAACGCGTTACGCGGGATCGACCGGCGGAAGGCCCAAGCGGTCGGCGCCGCCCAGTACGGGGCGCGCTGGGTCGACGTCGTGTTCGGGGTGGTGTTCTTCCTGTACATGGCGATCACCGACTTCCTGCCGGACGCGGTGGCGTGGAGCAATCTGGTGCTGGCCGTGCTGGTCGTCGGCTACGTGGTGGCCAAACGCACCCGCCGCGGCGGGGCGCTGCTGGGACACGGCGCGCGGCTGGACCGGCGGGCGATCCCGCCGAGGTCCGTGTTCATCGGGCTGGCAGTGGTCGCCGTGGGATGCGCGCTGTCGATCACGGTCGCCATGCTGCAGCTGAACGTCCCCATTCCCTACCTGCGGACCGGTATGGGCGCGGTGCTGGGACTCGCGCTGATCCTGTTCGGGCGCAAGCTGAACGACGCGCTGGTCGCGCTGGCGCGGCGCGGTCCTCGCCAGGGAGGGCCCGCCGATGGCCGCTTCTGACCTGGACCCGCTCCTGCTGGATCCGACCCGGCTGTCCATCGTGGCCCTGCTGGGCGCCACGAAGTGGGCCGAGTTCGGCTGGGTGCGCGACGAGGTCGGCCTTTCGGACTCGGCCCTGTCCAAGCAGATCACGAACCTGGCCAAGGCGGAGTACGTCGAGGTCAAGAAGGGCTACGTTGGCAAGCGCCCGCGCACCTGGCTGAACCTGGGCCAGGCCGGGCACGAGGCGCTGCGGGCGCATGTCGCGGCGCTGCACCGGATCGTGGCGCAGGCGGAGGAGACGGGCAGCGCGCACCACGCGGAAGAACCGCACTGAGCGGTTCCCGCGTGGCCGCGCCACCCGGTCAGGCCCGGGGCTTCGCGGTGAAGTCGATGTCCGCGGTGGTGACCGTGCCCGCCGTCCGGCCGGGCGCCTCGTGGTACTGCCAGTACAGGTTGGTGTGGGCGATGACCTTGTCCGGCGGCGGGGCACCGTAGGACGTCAGATCCTCCGTCGTGTGGGCATCGCTGACCAGTGTGGCGTCGTAGCCGCGGGTGATCGCCCCGTGCAGGGTCGAGCGGACGCACTCGTCGGTCTGCGCGCCCGCCACCACGAGCGCGCCGACGCCGCGCGAGGCGAGCACGGACTCCAGTTCGGTCTCCTCGAAGGAATCGCCGTATCTCTTCTGCACCACCGGCTCGGACTCGCGCCGGACGAGTTCGGGCACGTACTGCCAGCTCTCGCTGTCCCGGACCAGGTTCTCGTTGTTGTGCTGGATCCAGACGACGTCGACCCCGGCCGCGCGTGCCTTGTCGACGAGGGTGCCGATGTTGGCCACGACGGTGTCCCGCTCGTGCGCCCCTTTCATGACGCCGTTCTGCACGTCGATGACGAGCAGGGCCGTGTTCGGCCGGTCCGCGAGTGTGGTCATGCCGCTGCTTCCTCCCAGTGTGGATCCTGCTCCGGGCATGCTAAGCCGCACCACCGACATTTTCGCCGTCCAGGAAGGCTCGCGCGGTGAAGGCGATCCATTCGGGGTTGTCCCAGGTGCTCCAGCGCGCGCGGGCGGCCTCGTCGATCGTCGCGATGACTTCGTCGTCACCGGTGCCCTCGGCGCGAAGGCGGCCGACCTCGTCGCGGACGTACCGGAGGTGGTCGCGGGTTTCGACGACGACGGACGTGTTGGTGACCTCGCCGTGGCCGGGGACGACGACGGCCGGATCGAGGGCGAGCATCCGGTCGAGCACCGTGAGCCACGCGCCGGGGTCGGCGTCGGTGTCGTGCGGGGGAAACCAGGGAACGAGCGGGAACATGCGGGTCTCGGCGAGGTCCCCGGCGAACAGGACGCGGTCGTCGACGGACACCACCTGGTCGCCCGCGCTGTGTGCCGGGCCCCAGCTGTGCAGCACCGCGGTGTGCTTGCCGAGGTCGATCTCCGCCAGGTCGCCGTCGTAGACGACGTCCGGCTCGGTCAGTTCGACGTGTTCGAGTTCCGCGGCGATGGCGGGGCCGAAACCGCTGAACATGCCGAGGTACGACGCGCCCTTGCGGCGTAGTTCGTCGCGCTGCGCGCGGTTGCCGATGATCGTCGCGGCGCCCTTGAACGCCTGCGCGCCGAAGCCGTGTTCGGGATGGAAATGCGTCGTCGTCAGGTAGAGCGGCTTGCCCCCGGCGAGCCGCCGGGCCTGGTCCAGTACGTATTCCCCGTTGCGCGGGCCCAATCCGGTGTCGACGACCAGCGCCGCGCGGGTGCCGACCACGATGCCGACGTTCGGGACGAGCGGCACGCGGTTGTCGGGGATCACGAAGACGCCGTCGGAGACTTCGACCGGCTCGCCGCGCACGATCGGCTCCGGCGCGCGGTGTACTTCCGGCAGTGCGGTCTGGTTCCCGGTGCTCATGTCTCGGTTCCTATCTGATCGGTGTTCAGATTACTTCCCCAACGTAGCACCAATCTGAACACTGATAAGATCGAGGCATGGTCGGACGGAGTTATCACCACGGTGACCTGCGCGCCGCGTTGCTCGACGCGGCGGAGTCCCTGGTGCGGGAACGCGGTGCCGAGGGCTGGTCCCTGCGCGAGGTCTCGGCCAGGGTCGGGGTCAGCCCCAGTGCCGCCTATCACCACTTCGAGTCGCGCGACGCACTGGTCCGCGCGCTGTCCTGGCGCGTGCTCGCCGGGCTGGGCGAGCACCTGAGCCGCGTCGCGGGGCGTGCGCGCGGGCAGCGCGAGGATCCGCGGGCGCGCTTGATCGCCGTCGGCCGCGGCTATGTTCGCTGGACGCTACGGGATCCGTCGGTCGCGAGCCTCGTGTTCGGGGCGCACCGGGGCGAGCCCGAAAACCCGGTTTCCCCGCATCCGCACGACGTGCTCGTCGAAGAGCTGGACAGGCTCGTCGACGCCGGCGGCCTGCCCGCGTCGTCGCGCCCCGGTGCTGAGTTCGTCCTCTGGCCCGCCATGCACGGGCTGGCCGCGCTGCTCGGTGACGGGCTGATGTGCCTCGACGGCCCGCGTGACGTCGACAGCCAGGCCGAACGGCTCATCCGGGCCGTCCTCGCCGGCTTGGCGGCGGAGCCGCCCCGAACCCCGGATCGGCCACGAGTCCGGTCCGCGCACACCGAACGGCTCGCGAAGCGGAAGTCCTAGCCGCCACTCGCGCGGAACCTGTCGAGGATCCGGCGGTCCCGCTTCGTCGGCCGTCCGGCACCCCGTTCGCGGCGCGCGACGGGTACGGACGCCTCCGGCGGCGGCGCGGGCGTCCGGTCGATGAAGCACGTCGCCGCGTCGGCCGCCCCGACCCGTTTCTGGATGACCCGGGCCACCTCGACGATCCGGGTGGTGCCGTTCAGGTGGGCGCGTACCTCGTCACCGGGTGACACCGTCGTCGCCGGCTTGGCGGGCCGGTCGTTGACGCGCACGTGCCCGCCCCGGCACGCGGCGGCGGCGTCGGGCCGGGTCTTGACCAGCCGCACCGCCCACAGCCAGCGGTCTACGCGAGTGGACTCCACAACAGGTCATCATGACTCATCGGCGCGGGCCGCCGGGCCCCGGTCCGGCTTACCCCCGCGCGTCGGTTGTCCAGACCCATTGGTCTGGACCTATCGGGCAAACCCGGCCGCTCCGGTTTCGGCGGCGAACTTTCGTCGGTGTTTGGGGAATGGTGCGCGGGAATCGACTTTCGAAGGTACCGGGGGATCACTCGATCGAGTGACGCTAGGGGCGTCCTGATTCCACTCAGCAGCGGCTTCCCGCCGCGGAATCGAGTGATCGATGAAATTGGTTCGTTTCGCCATGACCCTTGCCGGCGCGACGCTCGCCCTCGCCGGAATGGCCCCGGCGGCTTCGGCCACCGAACCCTCCGGCGCCCAGCCCGCCATCATCGGCGGCCAGTACGCGAGCAACGCGCCGTGGGCGGCCCGGATGTTCGTCGACGGGCGGCAGGCCTGCTCGGCCACGATCATCGCGCCGACGTGGATTCTCACCGCCCGCCACTGTGCGGAGGCGGGCAATTCCTATTCCTTCCGGGTCGGCAGCCTCGACCAGACCACCGGCGGCACCGTAGTCAACGGCGTCGACGCGGTCATCAATCCCGAGGGCGCCGACCTGGCCCTCATCCAGCTCGACCAGAGCGTCCAGGCCACGTATTCACCGCTGGGCACCGAAAACGACGTCAACGTCGGGCAGACCGTGCAGGTCTACGGCTGGGGTGCCACCAGCCGCTGCGGCTCGGAGATCAACTGCCAGTCGCGCCTGCTGAAGTACGCCAACGTGAACGTCGACTCGGTCAACTCGAGCGACGCCTTCGGCGGAGTCGCGGTGCAGGCGACCTACGGCGACGGCATCACCGCGGGCGGCGACTCCGGCGGTCCGATGATGGGCAACGACCGCCAGGTCGGCGTCGCCTCGACGAGCGACCGGCAGAGCGTCACCAACTACACCAACATCACGCAGTACCGCTCCTGGATCCAGCAGGTCGCGGGCGTCTGACCGGCTTCGCTACGCGTGTCGTCCGGTTCCCGGGACGGGGACCGGACGACACTCCGGTTTGACCTTCACATCGGTGGTAAGGCCTAGCCTGCCGGTATGAGTTCTCACGTCGTGCAACGCAATGGCCGGGCGGCCACCGCGGCCGAACTGGCGCCGCTGGCCTTCGCGGGCTACGCCCATTTCACCGCCATGCAGGTGCGCGGGGGCGGTGTCCGTGGTCTGGACCTTCATCTGGAGCGGCTGCGCGCCGCCTCGCTGGAGATGTTCGGCCACGCCTTGCCGGACGAGCACGTGCGGTCCTGCCTGCGGAAGGCGGCCGAAGCCGGTCCGGCGGATCTTTCGCTGACCGCGGTGGTGTATTCGCCGTCGGGCGAGTTCGTCCACAGTGGACCCGAGCCGGAACTCGACATCCTGGTCCGCACCGGGGAGGCGGCGTCCGGTCCGGCCGGGCCGCTGGCACTCGCGGCGGTGGAGCACGAACGGATGCTGCCCTCGGTGAAGCACGTCGGCGAGGTGGCCAAGACGTATTTCCTCCGGAAGGCGATCGAGGACGGTTTCGACGACGCCGCGTTCCTCGACCGCCGGGGACGGCTCGGCGAGGCCACGATCTGGAACCTGGCCTTCTGGGACGGCACCGCCGTGGTGTGG
This sequence comes from Amycolatopsis sp. NPDC059027, assembly GCF_042739735.1. NCBI lineage: Bacteria > Bacillati > Actinomycetota > Actinomycetes > Pseudonocardiales > Pseudonocardiaceae > Amycolatopsis > Amycolatopsis sp. NPDC059027. The sequence continues at coordinate 52,025 of NZ_JBHYIK010000047.1, forward strand.
CCCGAAGCCGCGGTACTGGGCGGGATCACGATGGGCATCGTCCGGCGGCAGCTGGAGAAGCTCGGGGTTCCCCAGCGCGTCCGGGAGGTCACCCTCGCCGATCTGCCGACGCTTTCCGGTGCCGTGGTCATGAATTCGTGGACCCCGGGAGTCGCGGTCCATCGGCTCGGATCGGTGTCGCTGCCGGAGGCACCGCCTTTCCTGGAAGCGCTTCACCGCGCATACCGGGCGGAGCCCTTCGTCGCGTTCTGAGAGCGCCTGGATCCAGTGCCCTTCCGGAGATCGCTACGCTGGGGGTCCGTGGTGTCGGGCGGCGGTAGGGAGCGGATTCGTGAGTGCCGATGGGCAGCGTGCGCCGGAAGCGCCGGGCGCGGTCGACTTGGACCGGCCCAGCACGGCCCGGATCTACGACTGGTATCTGGGCGGCAAGAGCAACTACGCGGTCGACCGCGACTTCGGTGAGCGGGCCGACAAACAGTTCCCGCTGATCAAGCCGCTGGCGATGTCGAACCGGCAGTGGCTCGGCCGGGTGGTGCGCGCCGCGCTGGACGCGGGGATCACCCAGTTCCTCGATCTGGGATCCGGGGTGCCGACCGTCGGGAATGTGCACGAGATCGTCCGGCGGCACGCGCCGGAACTGGACGAAGCACGCGTGGTGTACGTCGACTACGAGCCGGTCGCGGTCGCGCATTCGGAGCACATCCTCGACCAGCAGGACGCCAGGGGCTGGGCGGGGATCGTCCGGGCGGATCTGCGCGAACCGGACGAGATCTTCGAGCACGAAACCACGGAACGGCTGCTGGACCCCGAAAAGCCGTTGTGCGTGCTGATGGTGTCGGTGCTGCACTTCGTCGGCGGCGCGGACAACGTTCCGGGCATCATCCGCCGGTATCGCGAGCATCTGGCCCCCAGCAGCTGGCTGGCGATCAGCCACATCACGACCGACGACGCCCCGGCCGAGGGCGCGGCTCAGATCAGCGCGCTGGCGGAGTCCTACCGCAACACCCAGAACCCGGCCTGGCTGCGCGGCAAGGCCGAGTTCACGTCCTGGTACGACGGGTTCGACCTGGTGGATCCGGGCATCGTGCACCTGACCGACTGGCGCCCGGACAGCCCCGAGGTACTGTTCCCGATCTTGCAGCGCGACGCGGTCCGCCCGTTCTACTGGGCGGCGGTCGGCGAGGTGCCGCGCGCCTGAGGCACCCGGGAATCCCACCAGGCGAGCACCCTGGTCGCGGACAGCGTCAGCCATTTCGACGGTTCCCCGGCGGGGGCGTCCACCTCGAACCACACCCGCCCGGGGTGCCTGCGGGCCTGGAGCCAGGTGCCGTCCGGCTGCCGGGCGGCGCGGATGAGGTCCATCGCGCCGGCCACGCGCGGATCCGGGGCCGTGCCGTCGACCAGTGAGGCCTGACGGAAGTACTCGGCGGCGTTGAGGACGCTGTAGAACCAGCGGAACGGATAGGCGAAGCTGGTCACCCATGGTGCCACCGGTTCGCCGGTCGAGAGACGGCGGAACAGCCCACGCCGTAAGAGATATTCCTCCCCGGAGTGGCGGGCGGCGCGCGTTGCGTCCGTGCCGCCGGCCGCGGCCTCATAGGCCAGCAAACCCTTGAGGGTGTTGAGCGTCGAAGGAAAGGACGAGCGCGTCGAGCCGTCGATCCACGCGCAGTTCCAGCCGCCGTCGGCCAGCCGGTGTTCGAGGAACCAGTCGACAACGCCGGTGACGTCGGCGCCGAGCCATACGCCGTTCGCGACCGTCCAGGCGTTGACGCAGCAGTCGACCTCGCCACCCCAGTACGGCAGGTGGTCGTATTCCCAGCGGCTGTTCTCGGCGAGAAGTTCGGCCGTCCGGCGCTCGCGGAGGACGGCGGCGTCGAGGCCCCATTCCCGCAACGAGTTGAGTGTCCACGTCGTTGCCGTCCACGGCTGTCCGGCGCCTTCGGCGGCTTCCGGACCGTGAAAGTCGAAGTCCGCGGGGAAGAACGCGCCGCCCGCCCACTGGCCGTCGGCGTCCTGGAGTGCGAGGAGACGCGCGCCGAAGCCCTCGGTCGCGATTCTCGTTCGCGTGGCTTCCCATACTTCGGTGGGCGCGTGCGCGAGATCGCGTTCGACCTGCCAGCGTAAGGCCGGATCGGAGTCGCGAAGCCAATCGAGCAGGGCGCTGGTGACCATGGGACGACATTAATGCTCCCGATACGCCCCGACGAGTGCGCGCGGCCTGCCGATCCGTGAAGGATTCTCCGTCGAACGGGCATATTCGGTGGCCGCGTGGCGGCGGATCCGGAACGCTGGAAACGGCCCCGCTGAGGGTGGCCGGTCGTCGAGGCGTGAAGGGGAGCCGTCCTGCGTATGTCCGAGAATCTGACACATCGTCTGGCCGAGCATGTTCGTGAGCATGGCTGGAACGAGCGGACGGCCTATCTCGCCGACGACCGCGCCTGGACGTTCGCCGAGGTGTTCGCGGGTGCGGCGCGGGTGGCGGGCGGGTACCGCTCGGCGGGCCTGCGTCCCGGTGACCGGGTTCTGCTCGCGCTGCCCGACAGCGTCGAGCTGGTGTGGTGCCTGCTCGGCGCCTGGCAGGCCGGTGTCGTCGCCATTCCGGTGAACGTCCAGATGAGCCAAGCGGACCTGACCCGCGACGTCGCGACGGCGGAACCCGCGTTGGCCGTTGTCGACCCCGAGACCGCCGGATGGCTCGACACCGCGGGGCTGGTGCCGACCACCCGCGCCGAGCCGCTGGCCGCGGGCGAGCCGGACACGGGGTTCGCGGACGGCGGTGACGCGGCCGCCCTGGCGGTGTTCACCTCCGGCACCACGGGCGCGCCGAAGCTGTGCTTCTACCTCCACCGCGACTTCGGTGGCCGGCGGAATACGCTCGCAGAGGCGGCACCCGGGACCGTCGCGCTTTCGGTGTCACGTATGTACTTCCTGGGCGGGCTGGGCATTTCGCTGTTCACCACGTTCGAAACCGGTCAGACCACCGTGCTTTCGCGGCCGCGTGCGACCCCGGCCGCGGCGATCGAACTCCTGCGCCGCCACGAGGTCACGGTCCTGTTCGCGCAGCCGAGTTTCCTGGCGCGGCTGCTGCTCGAGCCCGGCCACGCCGAGGTGTTCGGCAGGCTCCGGCAGGTGATGTGTGCCGGGGAGGTGCTCTCGGCGCGGGTGCGCGAGAAGCTGGTGCCGATTTTCGGGGACCGGCTGCTGAACCTCTACGGCGCCACCGAGATCGGCGGGATCGCCGCCGGCCGGCCCGCCGAGTACGACGCGCCGTCGGCGGTCGGGCCCGCCTTCGAGGGACGGCCGATACGCGTCGTCGACGCCGAGGGGAACGTGTTGCCCGCGGGCACGCAAGGGGAGTTGCACATCCGCGTCCCCTTCGCCACCCGTGGTGTCGCGAAGGGCAGCCTCGGCCCCGACCAGTTGCTCGACACCTGGTGGCCGACCGGGGACCTGGCGACGATCGACGAGAACGGCGTCGTGCACGCACACGGCAGGCTGGACGACGTCGAGGTGATCGGCGGGCAGAACGTGGTCCCCGGTGAGGTCGAGCGGCTTCTCGAAAGTCATCCACGCGTGCTTGAAGCGGCGGTCAGCGCCACCCGGCTGGCGGCGGGCGACACCAGCCTCCGCGCCTACGTGGTCGCCGCTCCCGGAAGCGGCACCGAGCCAGGCGGAGACGGCGACGCGCTGGGCGCCGAGCTGATCGACCTCGTCCGCTCCCGCCTGTCCTGGTACAAGGTCCCGCACGACGTCGTCTGGCTGGATGCCTTGCCGCGCAACGGAAACGGCAAGATCCTGCGCAGGCAGCTCCGGGCGTCCGGCGATCAGTTCGTCTAGGTCCCGGACCGGTCGAGGGCCGCGTCCACGCCCAGCGCGCCACCGCGGCGGAATTCCTCGGCGAAGACGGCGTCGCCGAGCGCGGTGCTCGCCAGGCCGGTGATCCGGTCGACGTCGTCGCGTTCGGCGGCGGGCAGCGGGGCGCCCACCCCGGCCCGCGCCGACGCGGCGGCGCCCAGCAGCCGGGCGGCCCGCCGATGCTCGCCGCTCAGCGCGTACGCCCCGGCCAGTCCCTCCATGGCCAGCGCGATCGCGCGCGGGTCGCCGAACCGGTGTGCGACGGCGAAGCCTTCGCGATGCAGCCTCAGCGCCTCCTCCGGGTCGCCGCGTAGTTCGGCGACGAAACCGAGTTCGGCGAGGATCAGCGTGTTGCCGGGTTCGAAGTCGACCTGCCGGTTCCAGGCGAGCAGCGTGCGCAGATGCTGTTCTGCGACGGCGAATTCGCCCTCCCGGCGGGCGCCGAGCGCCAGCCCCGTCAGCGCGTACATCTCGCCGGGGCGGAAGCCGTGCTCGACGCCGACCCGCTTGGCGCGTTCGTGAAAGTCCTTTGCCTGCGCGTAGTTCTTCCGCAGCAGCGCGGCCCGGCCCAGCCAGGACAGCTGATAGGACACCTCCGGCCAGAGTTCCAGTTCCTCGGCCATTCGCAGGCCCTCGGTGTACCGCGCGGCGGAGCGGGTGTAGTCCCCGGCGATCGTTTCCAGGATGCCCTGGGCGAACGAGGCCTGCAGCCGGCCCCACTGGTCGCCGAGTTCGCCGAACAGATCCGCACTGCGGTCGGCGTTGCGGCGAGCTTCGGCGACGTCGCCCTTCGCCAGCGCCTGGCTGGCCAGATCGCTGCACGCGGCGGCGATGCCCCAGTCGTCGCCGGTGGCGTCGAACTCGGCGAGCGCCTCTTCGGTCAGCCGTTCGGCCCCGGTCAGATCGGCCACAGTGGACAGTACGTATCCGAGGAACCATTTGGCCCGCGTACTCGGTGTCGTGCCGTCGGCGGCCTGATCGGCTTTTTCGCCCGCCAGGATCCCGATTCCGGTCAGCATCGCCCGCGCGTCCGCCCGCGCCGCCGGATCACCGCCGGGCAGGGCGAGCGCGGTACGCAGCGAGCGGATCGCCTCGGTGAGCCTGCCGCGCAGGAACCAGTACCAGGTCAGGGCGTTCGCCATGCGCAGGGCCCGGTCCGGCTCGCCCCACGCGGCCAGATTCTCCAGCGCGGCACGGAGATTCGCGGTGTCCGCGTCGAGCCGGCGCAGCCAGCGCCGCTGCTCGCGGCCCCGGAGACCGCCGCCGGAGCGCTCGGCGAGCCCCAGGTAGTAGTCGGCGTGCCGCCGCCGCACCGCGTCGAACTCCCCGGCGTCGCGCAGGCGTTCCCGGCAGTACTCCGCGACCGATTCCAGCAGCCGGTACCGCGGCTCGGTGGTGCCTGCCGGCGTCACCAGCGAGCGGTCGACCAGCTTGGCGAGCAGGCCGAGGACCTGCTCGGGCACCACGCCTTCCCCCGCGCAGACCGCCTCCGCCGCGTCCAGCGCGCAGTCCTCGGGATGCACCGCGAGCCTGCGCAGGACCAGGCGTTCCGGCTCGGTCAGCAGCTCCCAGCTCCAGTCGATCATCGCGCGCAGGGTCTGTTGCCGGGCGGGCGCGCCGCGGCGGGTGGTGTCCAGCAGCCGGAAGCGGTCGTCCAGCCTGCGCAGCAGTTCGGCGACGCCGAGCGCGCGGACCCGGGTCGCGGCGAGTTCGAGCGCCAGCGGCAATCCGTCCAGTTTCCGGCAGATCGCGGCGACCGCGCCGGCGTTGTCACTGTCCACAGTGAACTCTCCGGCCGCGTCGGCGGCGCGGGCGGCGAACAACCGCACCGCGCTGTCGGAGTCCAGCGGCGGGACGGCGAACTGCGTTTCCCCGGCCAGGCCGAGCGGTTCCCGGCTGGTGGCGAGGATCCGCAACTCCGGTGCGGCGCGCAGCAGCCGCGCGACGACCGCCGCGACCGGTTCGATCACCTGCTCGCAGTTGTCCAGAACGAGCAGGATCTCCTTACCCCGCAAGGAATCCGCGATTCGGTCCGCCGGATCGGACGGGTGCGCGGCGGCCTCGTCGCGGACGCCGAGCGCGGCGGCGATCGCCTCCACCACCCACTCCTCGGGCGGGCAGACGGCCGGCTCGCAGGACTGCCGCTCCAGCCCGGCGAGTTCGACCAGCCGCGCCCCGGCACCGAAGCCGTCCGCGAGGCGTCGCGCGGTCTCCAGCGCCAAGCGGGTCTTGCCGACCCCGCCCGGCCCGGTCAGCGTCACCAGCCGGGATTCGCCGACCAGCGCGCGCACGGCCCGTACCGCGGCCGTCCGGCCCACCAGCTCGGTCAGCGGCACCGGGAGGCTGACCGGCGGCCGGGCCTCGACGGCGTCGAGCGCCGGATCCTGCGTCAGGATCGACCGGTGCAGCGCGGTCAGCTCCGGGCCGGGGTCGAGCCCCAGCTCCTCGGCGAGACGATGACGTACCTCGTCGTAGGAGGCCAGGGCTTCGCACTGCCGACCGGACGCGTAGAGCGCGCGAATCCGCAGTGCGCGTAGCCGTTCCCGCAGGGGGTGCTGCTCGACCAGGTCGGCGAGTTCCCCGATGACGGCGGCGTGTTCGCCGAGCGCGAGCCGCGCCTCGGCAAGGTTCTCCCGCGCGACGAGCCGCTCCTCTTCGAGCCGCTGGATCACCGGCCGCGCGAACGGTTCGTCCGCGAATTCGGCGAGCGCGGGACCTCGCCACAGCGCCAGCGCGTCGGACAGCAGCGCGGCCCTGGCACGGGGATCCTCGATGCCGCGCGCCTGCTCGGTCAGCGTCCGGAATCGCGCGGTGTCCAGCGCGTCCGGCTCGATCCGCAGCAGATAGCCGGGGGGCTGGTGCACGACGAGCCCGCCGCCGTGTCCCGGCTCGGCGCGTTCCAGCGCACGGCGCAGCTGGGAGACCTTCGTCTGCAGGGTGTTCACCGGGTTGCCGGGCGGCCGCTCGCCCCACAGGTCGTCGACCAGGCGGTCCGCGGAGACCGGCCGTCCCTCGTGGACCAGGAGGTCCGCCAGCAGCGTGCGCACCTTCGCCTCGGGCACCCGGACCGGCCGGTCGTCCTCGGTGAACACGGCCAGCGGCCCCAGGATCCCGAATCGCACGAACCCACCGTATCCGGCGTCGTGCGCGGACCCGCAGCGAACCGTGCGCGCCTCCCGGCACCGTGATCGGCAGACGACGAACTGGAGGAGAACATGTCCGAGAAGAGGACACCGGTGACCGTGCTCGGGCTCGGCGCCATGGGCAGCGCGCTGGCGGGTGCGCTGCTGACCGCGGGACACCCGGTGACGGTGTGGAACCGCTCGGCGGGCAAGGCCGCGCCCCTGGTGGCGAACGGAGCGGTGGCGGCGGGGACCGCCGCCGAAGCGATCGCGGCGAACGAGCTGGTGATCGTCTGCCTGCTGGAGGACCGGTCGGTGCGCGAGGTGCTCGGCGCCGGTGCGGACGCGCTGGCGGGCAAGGCGGTGGTCAACCTCACCAACGGCACGCCGCGCCAGGCACGGGAGCTGGACGAATGGGTGTCCGCGCGCGGGGCGTCGTTCATCGACGGCGGGATCATGGCGATCCCGCCGATGATCGGCCAGGCGGGCGCGTTCGTGTTCTACAGCGGGCACCGGCAGTCGTTCGACGCGCACCGCGCGGTGTTCGACGTCTTCGGCGAAAGCCGTTACGTCGGCGACGATCCGGGGCTCGCCGCGTTGCACGATCTCGCCCTGCTGTCCGGGATGTACGGCCAGATGGCGGGGATTCTGCAGGCGTTCGCGCTGATCCGCAGCGCGGGTATCGCGGCGGGCGAGTTCGCGCCGCTGCTGCAGGGCTGGCTGACCGCGATGGGCGGTTACGTGGAGCGGGCCGCCGCGCAGATCGACAGCGGTGACTACGGACGGGACGTGGTGTCGAACCTGGCCATGCAGGAGGCGGCCTTCGGCAACTTCCCGGCGGTGGCGGAGGAGCAGGGCGTCAGCTTCGAACTGCTCGCCCCGCTTTGGCCGTTGCTGACGCGCCGGGTCGAAGACGGGCACGGCGCCGAAGACATCACCGGCGTGATCGAACTTCTCCAGAAATAGCGAGGAAAGCCATGAGTGACAAGGGTTTGACAATGATCGGGCTCGGCCCGATGGGCCAGGCTATGGTGCGTTCCTACCTGGCCGCCGGTCACCCGGTGACGGTGTGGAACCGGACCGCGAGCCGGGCGGACGACCTGGTGGCCGAGGGCGCGACCCGTGCGGGCACGGTCGCCGAGGCGCTGGCCGCGCACGAGGTGGTGCTGCTCAGCCTGACCGACTACCAGGCCATGTACGACCTCCTCGCGCCCGAGGGCGATGCCCTGCGCGGGCGGGTGGTGGTCAACCTCAGCTCGGACACGCCGGAGCGGACCCGGGTGGCCGCGGAGTGGCTGGCCGCGCGCGGCGCCGAGCTGATCGCCGGTGGCGTCATGGTGCCCGCGCCCGTGGTGGGCACGGAGCATTCCTTCGTGTTCTACAGCGGGTCCCGGCCGACCTTCGACCGGATCGAACCGCTGCTCGCGGTGATCGGACGGCCGGACTACCGGGGTGCCGATCCGGGGCTGGCACAGCTGTACTACCAGGCGTTGCTGGATTTGTTCCTCACCACGCTGTCCGGATTCCTGCACGCCGGCGCGTTGCTCGGCACGGCGGGGGTGAGCGTCGAGACGCTGGTGCCCTACGCGCAGGAGAATCTCGCGCTGGCGTCCTCGCTGCTCGGTGAGGCCGCGGAGTACATCGACTCCGGCGCGCATCCCGGCGACAAGGCGAACGTGCTGATGATGGGCGCCACCGCGGAGCACATCCACACCGCGAGCCGGGACGCCGGAATCGACCCGGAGCTGCCCGCCGTCGTCAAGGCGCAGTACGACCGCGCGATCGCCGCCGGACACGCCCGCGACAGCTGGACCAGCCTGATCGAGGTCATCCGGGGCAAGGCGAGCTGACCGTCCGTGAAGGCCTCCTTACCGGCGTTGAGCGCCGTGAAGGAGGCCTTCACGGCTCGTCGGGTTCTCCGGTCGGGAAGAAGATCGCGCTCGCCAGGCGCGGGCGGCGGCCCGGTGCCGGGGAGTTCTCCCATCGGGACCGGAACAGTGCGACGAGTTCCTCGACCATTTCGGCGTGCTCTTCGTCGGTGAGCCACATGACGCCCTGCCGGTAGCCGACGAGATCGGCGGGCGGGTCGGCGTCCTCCCGGTCGAGGTAGTTGCCGAACTCGGCGAGCAGCGCGGCCATCGCCCCGGTGAACGCGCGGCGGTGGTCCTCCAGCGACATCGTCTTCGCCAGGTCCAGGTCGATCTTCGCGTTGTCGCGCTGGAGCCGGTAGTAGCGCTCGACGGCGCCGTGCACGCGCTTCTCGTCGACGACCTCCAGGATTCCCGCTTTGGCCAGCAGGCCGACGTGCCGGTACACGCTGGTCTTGGGCACGTCCGGCAGGCGGGCGCACAGCTGCGTGGTGGTACGGACGCGGTCACCGGACATCGCTTGCACGATGCGGTTCCGGACGGGGTGCAGGAGCAGGTCGAGCGTGTTCACGGCCAGACGTTCCCATATCTGCTACCGTTATCAAAATTGGGAACGCAGAGAGCGGGGGGTTGGCTGATGACCAAGCTGAGCGAGCAGGCGGTACGACCGCTGCGGACGCTGGATCCGGACGGGCCGCTGGACGATCTCGCCTGGCTGGACGAGGTGGTCGGCGACGCCAGGGTGGTGGCGATCGGGGAGGGATCCCACTACCTCGCCGAAAACCTGATGCTGCGCCACCGGCTGACGCGGTATCTGGTCGAGCGGCACGGCTTCAGCGCGTACGCGATGGAGACCGGTTTCACCGAAAGCTGGCTGGTCCACGACTGGATCCGCACCGGCGAGGGAGACCTGAGCCAGGTCATGGCGAACGGCGTGACTTCGCTGATGGGCCTGTGGCCGCAGCTGCGCGCGCACCTGGAGTGGATGCGGGGCCACGAGCGGCCGCTCGGCTTCTACGGCGCCGACCTCGGCGGCTCGGTCGTGTCCCTGCTGCCGAGTCTCGACGCGGTGACCGCGTACCTCGCCAAGGCCGATCCCGGGTTCACCCCGGACCCGAAGATTCGCGAAACCGCCGATGTCTTCGCGATCCCATCCGCGTTCTCCATCCCGGAAGGCATTGCGGCGTATGGAAAACTCGCGCAGGAGAGCCGGGACGCGCTGACCGCGGGGCTCGCCGAGCTGCAGGCGCGCGTCACCGGCAGGCGGCTCGACTACATCCGCGCGACCACCGTCGAGGACTACGAGCGCGCGCTCCGCTCGCTGCGCGAGGCGGTCACGATCGATCTGGTGGTGCGGCAGCTGGTCCGGGGCGAGCGACACGGGGTGCTCACCGTTCGCGACACCACGGTCGCGGAGACGGTCGAATGGCTGCTCGGCAGGGAGGAGCGGATTGTGCTCGGCGAGCACAACGGCCACATCCAGCGTGCCTCCGGGGTGTTGCCCGGTTCTCCGCCGGGCACGCCGCCCGCGACGCCGCTGGGGCTGCGGCTGGCCGACCGGCTGGGTGAGGACTACGTGGTCATCGGCGTCACGCTGGGGTCGGGCCAGACGCTCACCGAGCGCCCGGAGTTCTACCAGGGCGAGATCTTCATGGACCTCGAGCCGCCCGAGCCGGACAGCCTCGACGGCCTCATGGCGGCGAGCCACGACGGCCCGTTCGGCGTCGACCTGCGGCGGCTGCCCCCGGAGGACGCCGCGAAGGTACGCGCGGCGACCCGGCAGCGGCTCATGGGAACCCACTACCTCGACGTCGACGCGCTGTCCGCCTACGACGTCCTCGTGCACCTGCCGCACGTCCGCGGGGCCGATCCCGATCCGGACGTCGTCGCCCGTTCGCACCCCGACGTGCGGCAGCGGTTCCCCGCTCGCTGACGTCCCTTGTCGCGTCCTGACCTGGGCTTATGGCACCCAGCCCTGCGAAGTGGAACCATCGGGGGAGACCGCGACGATGACTGAGGTGAGAAACGAGTGCCGGAGAGACGGCGTCCGCTGTTCGGGCGAATCGATCCGTACTGCTGGTGTGCGGTGCTGCCCCTGGTGCTGGTGGCGATTCTGATCGCCGTGTCCGGCGGGCTGGTCATCGGAATGCTCTTCCTGGTGCTCGCCGGGCTGGTGCTCCTGTTCGACTCGTGGGTGAACCGGCCCGACCCGGATGAGCGCCGCCCGCGTCCGGCTGGGCCCGCTCGGGCGCCGCAGGCCGCCCCGCCCCGTCAGGCCCGCCCGCCGCGCCCGCCCGCCGGCCGTGGTCCCGTCGCGGGGCCCGGTCCCGGCGCGGGCAGGCCGGTGAGACGTCCTCGCTGATCGCGGGGAATCGACAGCCACCGGGAGACTCTTCCGCCGTGGGCCGATGGCCCGCGGATTTGCCGTACAAGGAGGTACGCAGGGGTGCGCAGGGGCATCGCGGTGTTCAGCACGGTGATCGCGTTCGCGGCGGTGCTCGGGGCCACCCCGGCGACGGCGCACCAGCGTGACGAGGCGGACGTGGGCGGCTACGCGGACGTGCTCGACCGGCGCGGCACCCCGGATCGCGCGGAACCGCCGAAGTCCAACCCGATCTCCGTGTTCTCCGACGCCGGGGCCTGGCACGCCTACGCGCTGCCCGCGGCCGGGGACACCGCGCACTACGGCGGGTTCACCGGGCCGCTCTACCTCGCGCAGGAAGGGCCCTGGTACCTGAGCCAGGCCTTCACCCGGATCTCGCTGACCGAGGACGAAACCGGGCGCGCGATCCCGCTCTCGGCCGACCCGGCGCCGGAGATGCACGCCTATCCCGGCCGCCTGGTGCAGACCTATCGCCTTCCCGGTCTCGAAGTCGAACTCGGCCTGCGGTTCGTGTCCGATCGCAGCGCCCTCGTGCAGGCCCGGATCCGCAATCTCGCGCCGCGTCCACGGGCCATCCGCGTTTCGTGGAACGGCGAATTGCTCCGCCACGGCACCGAACCGGTGCGCTCGGCGCCGCGGCTGCGCGGGGATCGCGACGGGGTCCGGGTGGAGTTCGCCAAGGTGCGGGAGCCGGGGAAGTTCGTCACCGACGGCACCGAGGAATTCCGGGTCGTCCATCCGGAACCGGTGTCCACCGTGGTGACAGGGGACGGCTATCGGACCACCCGGCGCGACGCGCTTCGCCTCGCCCCCGGCGCGGCGAACGAGCTGGCTTGGGGCGAGAGCTACACGTTCACCGCGGCCGAACGTGATCGGGAGGCGAAGACGCTGCAGGCGGCAACCTGGGCTCCGCACCTGGCGGCGGAGCGGGTCGACCAGCGCTGGCGTGAATATCTGCGGCGCGGGCTCGCCGGAGTCGCGCCGGGGGGCCGGCGCACCGCGGTCAAGGCGATCGAGACGCTGACCACGAACTGGCGGGGTGCCGCGGGCGATCTGCGTCAGGCCGGGATCACGCCTTCCTTGACCAACAGCGACTTCGCCGCGGGCTACTGGCCTTGGGACAGCTTCAAAGAGGCCGTCGGCGCCGCCCGGTTCTCGCCAGGACTCGCCGAGTCCGTGCTGCGCTCGGTGTACGAGCACCAGATCACCGCCGCCACCCCGGGGCGCGGACAGGACGCGGGGATGCTGCCGGACGTCGTGATGTACAATATGGACAGTTCCGGGGTGAACCTGCGCAACACCAAGCCGCCGCTCGGTGCGTGGGCGGTGTGGCAGACCTTCCGGCAGGGGCACGATCTCGCGTTCCTGCGCGAGATGTACCCGAAACTCCTCGCCCAGCACGAATGGTGGTTCCGCAACCGGGACCACGATCGCGACGGGCTCGCCGAGTACGGCGCCACCGTCGATCCGCTCAACCGCGACGACGCGACGCGGCTGGAGGCGGCGGCCTGGGAGAGCGGGATGGACGACGCGCCGCGGTTCGACAAGGGCACGACCATGCGTGTACTGACCAATGTGGACACACGCGGGCGGGTCGTCGGCTACTCGCTCAACCAGGAATCGGTCGACCTCAACGCCTATCTCGTGGCGGACAAGCATTATCTCGCCGAGATCGCCCGTGCGCTCGGAGACCACGCGCGCGCCGGCGAACTGACCCGGCAGGCCGACAAGCTCGCCGCGCGGGTCCGCGAACTCATGTACGACCGCGGAAGCGGCTTCTTCTACGACGTCGACATCGAGACCCACCGGCCGCTCGTCGAGCGGGGAAAGGGAACCGAAGCGCTCATCCCGTTGTGGGCGGGCGTCGCGGCTCCCGACCAGGCGGCGCGAGTGCGGCAGAGCCTGATCGACCCGGACCAGTTCGCCACGACCGTGCCTTTCCCCACCGTCGCGCGGAACTCGGCCAAGTTCGACCCCAACGGTTACTGGCGCGGCACCACCTGGGTGGACCAGGCGTATTTCGGGATCAAGGCGCTCGAAGCGTACGGCTACGGCGGCGACGCGCGCCGGGCGCGGGACAAGCTGATGACCAATGCCGATGGACTGAGCGGAAACGCGCCCATCAGGGAGAACTACAACTCGGTGACCGGAGAAGGGCGCAACGCCACCAACTTCAGCTGGTCAGCCGCGCTGGTGCTGACTCTGCTCGCCGGGTGATCACGGCGGAGTGTCGGTGCCGGACACGGCGATCCGGGTCAGGGAGGCCAGCGAGTCGGTACCGGGGCTGAGGTAGTGATCGTGGTCGGGCACGTCCGACGTGGCGAAGACGCGAGCACCGAAACCCAGGTCGGCGGGTTTGGTGCCGTGGCCGAGCCCGAACAGCCGCACCCCGGGTACCCAGCGGATCCAGTCCTCTGTGGACTGCCCGGCCCAGACCCGTGCGCTGGTACGCAGTCCGGTGACGTCGGCTACGCCCATTCCCGGGCTACCGAAGGCCGCGATGTCCGTGACCGCCGGTGGCAGCTCAGGTGCCGCGAGCCCGACCACCGTCGAACCGTAGCTGTGCCCCAGCAATGCCAAGGTCGCGTGTGGACGGACGACGGCGAGCCCGGCCACGAACCGTCGCAGGGCCACCGCTCCCGCCCGCGCGAGGTCCTCGCGTGCCGCGGAAATGCCCACGCCGTCCGGCGTGTCGTAACCGAGCCAGGCGATCACGGCGAAGTTCTCCGCACCACGCGCGATGGCTGAGCGGTACAGGTCGGCCGCCTGCACCGCGGGGGCACGGTAGCGGTATCCGCCCAGCCCGGACCAGAAGGTTCCCGCCTGGTTCGCCACTCCGGGGACCAGGACGGCGATCCGGCCGGCCGTCGACAGGTTCCCGAACACCTGCGCCACCCGGCCGTCGCCCCGCGGGTCGAAGAGCAGGAACTGCCCGGCCTGGTCGCGGTACGGCGGCCCTGCCGCACGCATGAGGAAATGGTTTGCCGCGTAGCGCAGTCCGGGCGGCGCGCCGTCCAGCGCACCGATCACGGCCGGATACCGGGCCACGAGTTCCTGGCGCCCGGACTCGTCGGCCGCGTCCAGAAAACGGTGTACGTCAACGGGATCGGCGTGCACGGGGTCCGGGAGGTGCCGGTGGTCGGCGCGCCACGCCGCGGTTCCGGCAGGGAGCGCGGCGATCGGGAGCGGCGGTGTCGTCGTGGCAGACGCCACCATCATTGCGACGGTGGTGAGCGCCGGGATCCATCCTCGGCGGTTCCTCGGGAATTCGGTCACCGGGAAAACGGTGCCGATTCGCCGGGCGCTTTTCGTCGGCCCGCCGACCGCACTGTTCGCGGCGGAAGGTAGCCCGCGGGCGTACGCCCGCGAGCCGATGCCCTCCCGGTGATCGCTGGCTACGCTCGCCGCATGCCTGTCACACTCCGTCGCCTGCCACGCGGGCTGCTGCCCGCGAGAGCGTGGACGGTTCTGGCGTGGACGGCGCTCGCGCTGTCTCCCGTCTTCCTGACTTACTGGATCGCGCGCGGCGGCCCGCCCTATGTCCTGGTCACGCTGAGCCTGGCGCTGCCGTTCTGCGTCCTGCGGCGCCGTCCGCTGGTCGTGCTGGGCCTGCTGCTCGCCGAGATGGTGGTGGTCTGGCTGACGCCGCTGCCCGGGTACCAGGCCGCGGCCCAGATCCTCCAAGCGCTGGCCACCGACCTCGTCGTCGGCTACCTCGCGGCCAGCCTCCGCCCGCGAGTTTCGCTCGGCGCCGGCGCGGCGACGTTCGCCGGGCAGCTCGTCATCGCGGACGTCGTCGGGCCGTGGGACACCAGCAAGCTCGACGTCGTTCTCCGGGCGTTGGTGCTGCTCGTCTTCTGGCTCGTCGCCTGGCTCGCCGGGAACACGATCCGCATGCGGCGGCAGTACCAGCGGGCGCGCCAGGCGCAGGCCGAGGCGGAGGCGGTGCAGGCGGAGCGGCTGCGGATCGCCAGGGAGCTGCACGACATGGTCGCGCACACCATCGGCGTGATCGCCATCCAGTCCGGGATGGCCGGCCGGGTGATCGATACTCGGCCCGCGGAGGCAGGTGAAGCCCTGCGCGCCATCGAGACCGCCAGCCGGGACACTCTCGCCGGGCTGCGCCGGATGATCGGCGCGCTGCGCCGGTCCGACGGCGAACCCGTTGTCCCGCAGCACGGCCTCGGTGATCTCGACGACCTGGTCGCGCGGTCCCTCGGCGCCGGGGTGCGCGTGGACGTCGAGTGGCGCGGTGCCCGGAGCCCGCTGCCACCCGATGTCGACCTGTCGGCGTTCCGGATCGTCCAGGAAGCGGTCACCAACGTGATCCGGCACGCCGGAACCGATCGGTGCGAGGTGGTCCTCGACCAGCGGGACGGTGAGCTGTTCGTCGAGGTCACCGACGACGGGCAGGGCGGGGAGCCGAGCGCGGGCCATGGTCTCCGCGGAATGCGTGAGCGGGTCACGCTGCTCCGTGGTGAATTCACGGCCGGACCGCGTCCCGAGGGCGGGTTCCGGGTCACCGCGCGGAT
Source organism: Amycolatopsis sp. NPDC059027 (assembly GCF_042739735.1). Taxonomy (NCBI): domain Bacteria; kingdom Bacillati; phylum Actinomycetota; class Actinomycetes; order Pseudonocardiales; family Pseudonocardiaceae; genus Amycolatopsis; species Amycolatopsis sp. NPDC059027. The sequence continues at coordinate 67,788 of NZ_JBHYIK010000047.1, forward strand.
TCCCGTGCCGGTGGGCGTCCGATGACGATCCGGGTCGCTCTCGCCGACGACCAGCCCCTGATCCGGAGCGGTCTGCGTGTCCTCATCGGGGAGACCGAAGATCTCGTCGTGGCCGGTGAGGCGGGGACGGGCGCCGAGGCGATCGAGCTGGTCCGGGAGACCCGCCCGGACGTGGTGGTGATGGACATCCGGATGCCGGGTATGGACGGCATCGAGGCCACCCGGCGGATCGTCGCCGGGGCCGGACCACCGCACGTCCTCGTGCTCACCACTTTCGACGAAGACGAATACGTGTACGGCGCGCTTCGGGCAGGCGCCAGCGGATTCCTCGTCAAGGACATGGCGCTCGACGACATCCTCGCCGCGATCCGCGTTGTCGCTTCCGGCGACGCGCTCATCGCCCCGGGTGTCACCCGGCGGCTGATCGCGGATTTCGCCTGCCGTGCCGAACCGGCGCCCGCCCGCCGTCCGCTCACCGGGATCACCGAACGGGAACGCGAGGTGCTGACCCTGGTCGGCCGTGGCCTGTCCAACCGCGAGATCGCCGCCGAGCTGTACATCAGCGCCGCCACCGCCAAGGCACACGTGGCGCGCCTGTTCACCAAGCTCGACGCTCGCGACCGCGTCCACCTCGTCATCATCGCCTACGAAGCGGGCCTGGTGACACCACGTTGAACGAGGGGAAACCGATGCTCCGCTCCGCTCTCACCACCGCGACGACGCACGCGCTCGCTCGCTGGACGCCTTGCCTGGACACCGAACTGCACACCCTGCGCGAACTGGTCGGCCCCGGCGACGTGTGCGTCGACGTCGGCGCGGCAGCCGGTTTGTACAGCCAGGCACTTTCCCAGCTCGTCGGGACCGCCGGAACGGTGCACAGCATCGAGCCGCTGGCCTTCTCCCATCCTTTGTGGACGCGGGTGCTCGGCGCGTGGGAGCGGCCCAACGTCGTCCGGCACACCGTCGCGCTGGGCGCCACTCCAGGCCGGGCCGCGATGCGCGTCCCGTTCGGCCCGCACGGTCCCGCCACCAGCAGGTCCTTTCTCGACTGGAAGACCACCGGGCTCGGTTCCAATGCCGAGTACGCCTACCACGTCGACATGCTCGTCGACGCCGAAACGCTCGACGGGTTCCGCGCCGGCACGGGGCTGACCCGGCTCGACTTCCTCAAGATCGACGTCGAAGGCGGCGAACTGCACGTCCTGCAAGGCGGGGAGCAAACCGTCGAGACGTTCCGGCCGACGATGCTCGTCGAAATCGAAGCGCGGCACACCGAGCGCTACGCGTACACCCCGGACGACGTCGTCCGCTGGCTGACCGCTCGCGGCTACCGCATGTACGCCTGGCGGCGTGGCTGGCACGGTGTCGACCGGGTTTGCCCGCACACCAACAACTATCTCTTCCGGCCCGCGGCAAAGGACTGACGTCTCCCTCAGCCGCCGCGCGAGTGCTGTTCGTGGTCCGGTTCGGCACCCCGCAAGACAGCCTGCAGGGTGCTCTGGAGCGTTTCGCTGGGTTCGAGGCCGAGGGTTTCGATGAGTTCGCGGCGGATGCGCTGATACGACGCGAGTGCGTCCGCGCGACGGCCGGAGCGCAGCTGGGCGATGATGAGCTGGCGGTGCATCGACTCCCGCAGCGGATGCCGCCGGCAGAGCGTTTCCAGTTCGTCGGCCACCAGAGCGTGCCTGCCGAGCCGGAGATCGGCCTCGATCCGGCGTTCCAGAACGGCGAGCCGGGTGCTGTCGAGCCCGTCCGCGTAGGTGTGCAGCAGGCCGATGTCGGCGATGTCGGCGAGTGCCGGGCCACGCCACATGCGCAGCGCCGTGCCCAGCAACGCCGACGCCTGCTCCGGCCGCCCTGCCAGCATGGCCCGGTCGCCCTGCTCGGCCAGGCTGTGGAACCGGTACAGGTCGATCCGGTCCTGGTCGGCGCACAGCCGGTAGCCGTTCGGCCAGGTTTCGATCAGCGGGTGCGGAGGCCGGTCGTGGCCAGGCGCGAGTGCTTTGCGCAGCGCGGCGATGTACACATGAAGGGCCGAGATCGCTTTCGCGGGTGAGCGACCGCCCCAAAGGACCTCGACCAGGAGATCCACCGGAATGAATTGGTTCGCGTGTAGCAACAAAATGGCGAGTACCGCGCGTTTCTTCGGCGCACTGGGTGTGCATCGGGTGGTGCCCCTCGTCACCTCCATGAGGCCGAGCACGCGAAACTCCAGCGGAAATTCGTCAACGTCGTGTGCGGCCACTGTGTCCCCCCTTGACGGCCCGCACCGCGTCCGCGTCGTGTCGTCTCGCGGCGGACACGGGCGTCACGATCGTAACGTCGGAATACCATGGTCAGGTGTTACCAGTTCTTTTCGTGACGCACTGTCCATGAACGACTTCGCTTTGCCGTGTTATCCGCATTCCTGCCTTAATCGCGCCTTTGGCCGGAATTAGTTGCCGTGTCCTAGCGTCGTCGGCGTTCTGGTTGTTCGAGCCGGCGAATGTCGCGTCACACGTATTTCCCGATCGGGTGCGGACGACGCCGGCGGCACGGGAAGGAGGTGGCGAAGGATGAAAAGGACGAGCACATTGTCCCGGGCGGCGGCGACGCCGGGGACCAAGCCGATGGTGAAGACGATCGGCTGCATCTTCTGCTGGAACCGGCACTACCGGCCGTTCGTGCGGGCGTGCGGCAAGCCGAACCCGATTCTGGTGGCCGCGTAGGGCGTGGCCGTGGCGGCGGCCGGGGTGCCCGGTGAGCCACGGTGAATGACTGCGTCGGTGTCCTGTCCGAGTGGAGCTCCACC
>NZ_JBHYIK010000048.1:0-3931 GCF_042739735.1 Amycolatopsis sp. NPDC059027
CCGTTCGGCCGCGTGGCGCGTCTGGCGCCCCCGCCGCGGGGGGGCCCGCGGCGGCCCCCGCGGGGGGGGGGGGGGGGGGGGGGGGGGCCCGGGGGGGCCCCCCCCCCCCCCACACCGCGCAGAACGCGCTCCCGCCCACTTCGCCTTCGGCGTCCATGGTGGTAATCGCGTTCTGCGTGGGTCCGGTGCGGGGATCAGAGGTGCATGCTCGAGCCGAGGCTGTCCAGCGCCTTGCTGACCATCGCCTGGGCGTTGGCGTTCAGAGTGGAGTTCGTACCGTTCACGACCCAGTCCGAGCCGGAGAAGATCACCACGGTCACGCCGTTGTCGACACCGCCGTCGGTGCCGCTGCTGTTGATGCCGAGCAGCGACGCCGCCTTCACCGACGCTTCACCCAGTTCACGGGAGTCGTTGTCCGAGGTGTCCTGGTCGTTCGCGGTCTGCGTGTCGCCGAAGATCGCGCCGATGACCTTGCTCTTGTAGAACATCAGCGCGAACTGCCTGCCCTTGATGCCGTGCTCCTTGTAGAAGAAGTGCGGACAGGGGCTCTTCTTGTCGTAGCAGTCGTCGCCGAGCACGTAGAACGGCACGTGGTGCGCGCCAAGGGACTTCCCGTTGCTGTCCTTGAACGTCGTGGTGCCCTGGTGGTCCGGATCGGGGTCGGGGTCGCTGCCGTCGGTGTCGACCGCCAGGCCGGAACCGTAGGCGTAGACGCCCTTCACCACCTGGTACACGTTCACGTTCTTGGCCCGTGTCATGGTGTTGATGTGCGGTTTGCTGTTGACCTTGTTCGCGTCCGTGCTGTTCTTCTTGACGCCGGCCAGCACCTGAGCGGCCGTGTACGACGGGGCCGCCGCGGCGCTGGTGTTCGTCGTGGCTGCGTCGGCGGACTTGACAGCGAGCGGCGCGGCGAGCGCCAGAGCAGCGCCTACCACCGCGAAACGCCTTCGGGAGGATGACATCACCGGGCGACCTCCAGCATATGTTAGGAAAACTTCCTAACATATGGAACCACCCATGACCGCCCCGTGTCACGAGCTCGACTCGAGAAAGTTCAAGGCCGCCGCCCCGGATTCCGACCATCGGGACAGCTCCCGCTGATCGGAACGCAGGCGGGTCCAATTTGGACCGCGAGCAGTAGGCGCGGGGTGAGTAGCCACTGTTCCCGATGTTCGCCTCCTGCGGCGGGGACGTGCGTTGTGGACAACGCCTGTCCCCGCCGTATCCCGGCCGGTGCGCCCTACTCCGGCGCCTGGAAGCCGCCGATCTTCCGCTCGAGCAGTTCGGCCAGCCGCAGCGGGGTGCGGTCCTCGAACATCGGACCGATGAGCTGTACTCCGACCGGCAGTCCCTCGGGCGACCGGCTCGCGGGTATGGCGGTGGCCGGAAGGCCGGGCATGGTGGCCAGGCCGGCCCAGACGAGCTGGTCGAAGTAGGGGTACTCGACGCCGTCGATGTCGATGCGCCGTTCCATCGGATTGGGGTGGTGGTCGTGCGGGAACGCGGGCGTCGGCGTGATCGGGCACACCACGGCGTCGAACTCGGCGAACAGCCGCCGCCAGCCGTGGCGGTGGAGTTCGCGGCCGTTGTTCGCCTCGATCCACTCGCGGTGGCTGAACATCATGGCGCGCAGACGCGCGGCGTCGAGACTCCGGTCGTCCGCGCTCAGTCCGGCGACGTGGAGCCGCAACTGCTCTTGCGATTCGATGGGAAACCGCGCGACGGAGCCCGAAATCAGCAACTGCATGTAGAGCGTCGCGGCCTCGGCCAGATCGGGCAGCAGCGGACTGCGCCGTTCGACGTGGGCGCCGCCGTCGACGAGCGCGCCGGCCACCCGGTTCACGCCCGCCCGCACAGCGGCCCCGGTCGGAACGAACGGATGCTCGTCGAGGACCAGGACCCGGAAGTCGCGGAGCCGGTCGTGGCGGGCGGGCGGCAGCGCCAGCCGGTGCGCCACGCCGAGTGTCAGCGGGTCCGGCCCCGCCATGACGTCGAGCAGGAGCGCGAGGTCGCGGGCGGTGCGCGCCATCGGACCGACGACGGCGAGGTCGAGGTCGACCGGCAATGCCGGCATGGCCGGCGGGACCATACCGCGGTTCGCCACCAGCCCGAGTGTCGGCTTGTGCGCGTAGACGCCGCAGAAATGCGCGGGGGTGCGCAGCGAACCGGCGATGTCGGAGCCGATGGACAACGCGCCGAACCCGCACGCCAGCGCCGCCGCCGACCCGCCGGAGGATCCGCCCGACGTGCGACCGTGATCCCACGGGTTGTTGGTGGTGCCGTAGATCTCGTTGAAGCTCTGGATGTCCTGCAGCCCCAAGGGCACATTGGTCTTACCGAGCACCACCGCGCCCGCGGCCTTGAGCCGCGAGACCTGTACCGCGTCCTCGGCAGGCACGAAGTCCCGGTGCGGCGGCATGCCCCAGGTCGTGGGCAGCCCGGCGACGTTGTAGCACTCCTTGACCGTCACCGGAACACCGAGCAGTGGCCGATCCTCGCCGCGGGCGCGCGCCTGGTCGGCCTCCCGCGCGGCGGCCCGCGCACGGTCGAAGTCCGGCACGCAGATCGCGTTGATCACTTTGTCGTCCCGCTCGATACGAGCGATCGCCTCGTCGGTCAGTTCCACCGAGGTCACCTCACCGGCACGCAACGCGGCCGCGAGCTCTTCCGCCGTCCGAAAATTCCACTCCATGAATCCGACGCTATCGGCCTGCCACAGCGGACATAAAACGCCGGTTCACGCAACAGGGAGGCCGAACGGGCCGTCTTCGCCGGCGAAGTCGCGCACTCGCTCCCCCACCGAAGGCGGCCCACCGCAGGTCACAGCGCCGACAGCGGGAAACTCCGCCCGCACAGGCCATGGAATACCGCGTCGTGCAACAGGATGGATGTCTCAATTCCTGCCCACTGACCGTTGATTTTCCCGATCACCCATGGGGCCTTTCCCTGCACATTGTTGCCGACGGGCAATAGCCGTCCTGTTTCGCACTGTCCACACCGTGCACGCTCCCACGCTCCAGTTCGATCAGCCGGACATGTCCTGGGAGCTCGACGGCAACCAGTCCCAGGCCCGAGCGGCCCTTCTCGAACAATTGACCCAGCCACACCACTTCGTGGCCGGCGCCCACCTCGACTCGCCCGGCATCGCCCGCGTAACCCCGTCCGGCGATGGTTATGCGCTGGAGTACCTCGCACCACCGATCGGCTGATCGAGCCTGTCGGATGGCGCCAGGTGCGTGACGGCGCAGCGGCGGAACTCCGAGACGAGGGGCTCGTTGTCGTCGGCGCGCGTCGCCAGTACGACGTGGCTGGGCTCGACGCCGCGCAAGGGGACCAGCGTGAGGTCGGGCCGGACGGTTTGAGCGTGGCTGAGGAACGTGACGGCGACGGCGTCACCGGCCGCGACGAACTCCCACGTGTCGTCGAGGGCGTTCATCGCGGGTCCCTTGGGCGCGGGGCGTCCGTCCGGGCGCGGTTCCAGCCGCCAGAAGGCCGCGCACGCGGGATCGGTTCCGGGAACCCAGGGCAGCGGCTCGTCGGCGATGTCCTCGAGGGTGAGGAACGGCCGCGCGGCCAGCCGGTGGTCGCGGCGGACCACCACCGCTCGCGGCTCGTCGTAGAGGTGCGTGACCCGCAGGCCGTCGTCCGGGAACGGCAGCCGTGCCACCACGGCGTCGACCTGGCGGTCGAGCAGGCCTTCGGCGGGCCGGCACCAGCCGAGGTGCACCGTCCGCACCTCGGCTTCCGGGCGCCGGCGGCGTAGCGCGCTGGTGGCTGGGGTGACGATGAGACCTCCGGAGTAACCGACGGTCAACCGGCCGGGTGCCGCCGTCGCGGGGGGGCGCGGGGCCGCGGCGCCCACCGGCACGCGCACGGGGGGGGGACATCTGCGGTCGGATAGAGCGCGCTGACAGAGGGCGGGGGGGCCGGG
>NZ_JBHYIK010000048.1:3941-17614 GCF_042739735.1 Amycolatopsis sp. NPDC059027
GATTTATTTTTGTCTGGTGGGTTCTTTTTTGATTTTATTAGAATTTTGTTTTTTTTTCTGTGGGGCTGGTTTTGGTTTACACCCCCCCGGGCCGGGCGCCCCCGCCGCCCCCCCCCCGGCCGCCGCCTCGTCCGCCGCGCGCAGCAGTGCTTTCGCCTTGGGCAGAAAGGCTTCCCCGGCTTCGCTGAGGCGGGTGCCGCGGGGTGTGCGTTCGAGCAGGCGGACACCCAGCTGGTGTTCGAGGCCGCGGATCTGCCTGCTGAGCGAGGGCTGTCCGATGTGCAGCGCGGCCGCTGCCCTGCTGAACTGCCCGTGTTCGGCGACGGCGATGAAATACCTGATCAGCCGCAGCTCCAAGTCCAGGGCAGGCGGTGGAACTTCGATCATGCCCTTACCGTAGCCCGCCGCTATGCCCCGCGGGCATATCCGGATCCGACATGGGCATTGGACCCCGGGGGTGCGCCGCCCGCAGAGTGGAGTCGAGGCGGGCGACGGGGTCGAACCGCTCCAGCGCGCCGATACGCGCGCTCTCGCCCATGACTTCCGCAGGAGGGACGCCTTGACCGCTGAGCTGACCGGCTGGCCCGGCACCAAGAAGGTCGCGGTCCTGATCACGGTGGCCGTCGAGCTGTGGTCACCAGGGCACTGGCCGTACTACGCGCCGATGGCGTCGGCGTGGCCGCTGCCCTCGGCGCACGACACGCACAGCGTCTCGTGGTCCGAATACGGTGCCACGACAGGGATCTGGCGTCTGCTCGACATCCTGCGGGGCCGTCGCATGCCCGCGACCTTCGGCATCAGCGGCCTGGTCGCCGACCGCTTCCCGGACGCGGTGCTGGCCGTGCACGAAGCGGGACACGAAATCGCGGCGCATTCCTACACCCAAGACGTCATACCGGGGCTGCTGGACCCGGAAGCCGAGCGCGACAACATCCGCCGATGCACCGAGACGTTCGCCAAGCTGACCGGCGTCCGCCCGGCCGGGTGGATGAGCCCCCGTGCCACCGGCTCGGCGAACACCCCCGCACTGCTCACCGAGGCCGGCTACCACTGGACGCGTGACGACAACGACCACGACCTGCCCCAGGTGATCCCGACGCCGAGCGGACCGCTCGTGTCCATCATGCACAGCGACTTCTCCGACGTGCGCGGGGCCGTCGCCGGGCCAAGGGCCTACCGCGACATCCACCTGGACCTGCTGAAGCATCTGCTCGGCGCGCCCGGGCCCGGGATGTTCACCATGACCGTGCACGCCCATGTCGGCGGCAGGCCGTATCTCGCGAGCATGGTCGACGAGATCCTCGACCACGTCGAGCAGGCGGGCGAAGACGTGTGGCCGGCCACGCACCACCAGGTGGCGGAGCACATTCTGCGGCAAGCCACCTGATACCGAAAGGAACAGAGACAAACCCATGACCGACACTCTCGTCATCGGCGGTACCGGCGCGATGGGCGGCAGGATCGTCCGGCGTCTTCTCGAGCGAGCCGACGCGACGGTCGCCGTGTTCACGCGCGATCCCCGCTCGCGGCGCGCGACCGAACTGCTCGCGCACGGCGGCGGCCGGGTCCGGATGCTGCAAGGCGACCTGGACGACTCCGCCAGTGTGCTGGCGGCCGTCTCCAGCGTCGACCGGGTGTTCTGCAACACCGACTTCTTCACCACCGGCACCCCGGTCGGCGAGTACAACCAGGGCCTGGCGATCCTCGAAGCGGCCCGCGGCAGCGGCGTGGACAGGTTCATCTGGTCCTCGCTCGACAGCGCCGTGACACTGACGAACGGAACCGTTCCCGTTCCGCATTACGACGCGAAAGGCGCGGTCGCCGCGCGCATCAACCTGCTCCGGTCCGATGAAATGATGCGATTGGAGACCGACGGCTGGTACACCGAGCACGTGTCGGTCCTGACGACCGCGCCCTACTTCGAAAACCTCCAGCTGCGGCTGGCCCCGCAACCACACCTGCTGCCCGACGGCCGTGCGGGACTGATGTTCTCCCTCCCGCTGGGGACGGGTGAATACCCGATGGTCGGACTCGACGACATCGCCTGGTTCGCCGACTTCATGTTCGAGAACTGGCAGAGCTGGGGAAGCCGCGACCTGGCCGTCGTCGGGGACAGCCTGAGCGGCGCGCAGATCGCCGCGACCTTCGAACGGGTCACCGGCACACCGTCGGCCTACACCCCGCTCCCCCTCGACATCCTGCGATCGTCCATTCCGGACAAGGGACACGATTTCGCCGCCATGTTCCAGTTCTTCCAGGAACGGAAGGTCGCCGACCGGGACCGCGACCGCGCGCTGCTGGCCGAGATCCACCCGCACCTGATGACCTTCGAGGACTGGCTGCGCACAACCGGCTGGGACGGCACCGAAACCGACGTCCAGAAATTCCCCATCCGCCTGGCACACCCGGCGAGCACGGCGTCCGGCACAGGGCGAATCGCCTCGGCAGGGCAGCACGAGCGAAGGTGACGTTCGTACCTCACCTGCGACGTCGCGCCAGTTCACCACGCCAGGACGATCACGGAGGCACCGGTAAAGGCAAGCGTCGCGGCGCTTGACCTAGTCGCGCAGGTCCGCCTCCAGCGCGACGGCAGTGGCACGCAACGTCGCCACCAGCGTCGGCAGCCGATCCTTCGGATAGCGCACACTCGGCATCGACACCGAGAGCCCGGCGACGGCCTCGCCGTCCGGGCCGTGCACCGGGACGCCGACGGCGGTCACTCCCCGTTCGGAACGGCCCTGGTTGAGCGCGAAGCCGCCGCGGCGCACGCGGGCCAGGTCCGCCCGCAGCTCGGCCGGATCCGGTCGTTCGCCGGGCTTGTCGACCGCGTACAGCTCCTCGACCTGGTCCGGCGGCAGGCCGGCGAGCAGCAGCAGGCCGCCCGTCGTCCTACCTGGTCCGGTGGCTGGGCTGATCCGGGCCCGCTGTCCGTCCACAACCGACTCGTCCACAATGGACTCAGCGGGCAGTGTAGCCGCCGTCGATGGTGAGGATGCTGCCGCTGGCCCAGGAGGCGTCGCCGGAGGCCAGGAACACCGTGGCCTTGGCGACATCCTCGGCGCGGCCGAGGTCCGGCCACGGCGTCGTGCCGTGCAGGGCCTGGTTCAGTTCCGGGGTGTCGAGGAGCGGGCGGAGCATCGCGGTGTGCAGGAATCCGGGGCACACGGCGTTGACGTTGATCCGCTCGGCGGAGAAGTCGGCGGCGAGCTGCCGGGTCAGGTTCACCACGGCGCCCTTGGCGGTGCTGTAGGCGGGCGCCGTGGGCAATCCGACCAGGCCGCCGATCGAGGCGATGTTGACGACCCGGCCGCGGGTGCCGTCGACGACGTCCTGCTGGCGCATCCGAGTGACAGCGGCCTTGCAGCCGAGCCACACGCTCTTGCAGTTGACGCGCATGACGCGGTCGAACTCTTCTTCGGTCTCGTCGGCGATGGTCTGCGGGGCGGGGAGGATGCCCGCGTTGTTCACCATGACGTCGAGCCGTCCGAACGTCTCGATCGCGTGGTCGACGACGGCCTGGATGTCGGCGGCCTTGCTCGCGTCGGCGTCGAGGTACTCGGCCGTCCCGCCGGTGCCCCGGATCAGGTCGTCGGTGTCCCGGTCGGCGTCGATGTCGTAGCCGCCGTTTCGGGTGGATTTGCGGATGTCCGAGCAGACGACCTTGGCTCCTTCGGCGGCCAGTGCCAGTGCGATGGCACGGCCGTTGCCGGAGCTGGAGCCGGTGACGACCGCGGTCTTGTCTTTCAAGCGAGTCAAGGCGATTCCTCTTCTCCGCGTCGTGTCGACGTGGTGTCGCGGGCGGCGGCGACCGTGCGGTGGACGTAGTCCGGGTGCGCGAGTGGCACGTCGAGCAGTGCCGCGGGCACGTCCAGCAGATCGAGAACCTCGGTGTGGTGGTCGGCGCATCGGTCGCTGAGCACGCGACGCTGATCCAGCAGCCCCCGGATTCCCGTGCTGTCGAGCAGTTCTTCCGCCACCAGGTGTTCGGTCAGGTTCAGCAGGCTGGTGACGGAGTAGAGCTGTCGCAGCGTGTCGTCGACGGAGCCGCGGGAATGGCCCTTCCATCGGCGGAGCGCGAGCGCCGCGCAGCTCGCGTCGACGTGCGGCCGGCACAGCGTGCCACGCTGGGTCGACCGCCAGCGCCGGAGAAGCCGCTCCGCCAGCGCTTCCAGCAGGACGACGCCGTCGTCGCACGAGCGCAGGCCGTCTTCGGTGAGGACGGGCACGGTGGCGGGGGCGTCGTCCGCTGCCGTGTTTTTCGCGGCGACGCGGACACTTTCGTAGCACAGGACGGTGTTGTCGCCGCCGAAGGTGGTGTTGATCTCGCCGTCCACGCGCGCGGTGACGATTTCGTTGTGGCTGTGGAACCCGTGGCCACCACAGAGTTCCCGCAGCGCGACGAGATTCGTGTTGGCCGCCCATGAGGCGTGGGCCTTGGCGCCGGAGGTCAGCCCGTAGAGCGCCTGCCGATGGCGGGCGACCGGCTCCGCCGCGTGGCGGCTGGTCCACTCCTCGATGAGGTGCTCGGTCAGGTGATGCAGGCCGAGCGCGCCGGCGACGACAGGCATGAGGCGTTCGCGATAGTGCTGGTAGCTCAGGAGAGTGCTGCCGAAGGTCTCCCGGTGCGTGCTGTAGCGCAGGGCGATCGCCGCACCACGCCGCAACGCCCCGGCGGCTCCCGTCACCGGGAAGACGCGTTCCTGGGAGAACGTCTCCAGACAGCGCGGATACCGCGCTCGCCTGGCGATCTCGCAGACGTACCTGCCGGAGTCGTCGATGTGCGCCCACGCGCTCAGCAGCGCGTCCGGCGGAATCCGGTACCGGTCGAAATGGATCATCCCCGTCTGGTTCCCCACGATCCCGCCCTTGGGGTCGGCGCGGCGAATACGTACGCCGGGGAACGGCAACGCGCCTTCCGCCGGCCGCAGCGGGACCCGGAACCAGTGGTGGCCTTCGTCGGTGCCGTCGACCACCAGCCGGGCGAGGAGCATCGCGTGGGTCGCGGAGAACAGGCTGTTGCCGATCCAGTACTTCGCCGCGTCATCGGACGGCGTCGTGACGCGCAGGGAGCGGTCTTCGTGCCGGTAGTGGACTTCCGTCCCGAGGGACAGGAGGTTGGTCCCCCTGCCGATCTCGGTCACCGCGAAGGCGTAGACCCGGTCCATCCGGTCGATCTCGTCGCGGTAGGCGGCCACCTGTGCGGGACTGCCGTGCGCGAGCAGCGCGTTACCGGCCAGCTGCTGGTTGCCGATCGTGGAAACCAGGGCGATGTCGAAGGCGCTGACCCAGCCCAGAGTGCGCACCAGGCCGGGGAACCGGTCCTGCCTGCTTCCGCCGCACCAGGCCTCACTGCCGACCACTCCCCTGGCGTGCAGTGCTTTCGCGCGTTCGATCGTCAGGAGCATCAACTCGTCGACACCCAGTTCGTACCGGGCACGCGGATCGAAGAGGGGCTCGCCGAGAAAACCGAGGTCCGGCTGCGCGGGTACGGGCACCGTCAGTTCTCCCGATCGAGTGCCGGGACGGGCGGGGGCTGCTTCGGACCGGGCAGGTCATGACGGGTCAGGTGCAGCGCCTTGAGCGTCGGAGCCACGATGTCGCGGAGGTAGACCCGGCCGTCGATACCGGTCGAGCGCATGAGGGCGGTGCGGGCCCCGGGGTCCGGGAGGAGCTGTTCCGCGGGCATGCGGAACGTCCTGAGCACATGGGCCAGATCGGCCAGGGTCCCTTCCCGGTCGTCGTCGAGCAGGAGCGCGACCATGTGCTGGTAGAACTTGGTGTGGGCCATTTCGTCGCGGCCGATGAGGCGGTAGACGTCGGCGAGCACCTGATGATCGTTCTTCAGTGCCAGGGTGCGCTGGGAACGGTAGACCACGAAGGTGGTGAGCTCCTGGATCATGCCGTAGATCAGCATTTCGCGGGGAGTCTCGTACGGGCGCTCCCAGCGCTGGGCCAGCACGGTGTCGGCGTAGTCGTGCAGCTGCTCTTCGGTGCGCTGGCCGCTGCGGCGCAGGTATTCCCGCAGCGCCAGGGAATGTTTGGATTCCTCGTAGCCCCAGTTGACGGCGAACCAGGCCTGCGCGTAATTGCGGCCGAAAAGTTCCAGATGCGTGTTCATGTAGTCGGGCAGGAACAGTTCCACACCGCAGAACGTCTCGGCGTTGGTGGCCAGTTCCGTGTCGCCGCGCGAGGTGTCGAGCGCGTCCCAGTCGATGTCGTTGAACAGATTCCACCTGCGGGTGCGCTCGGCGTTCTCGAAGAACGTCATGTAGGCGCGGTGAAAGGATTCGCGGAGTTCCTTGTTCACGATGCGGTCCGCTGCGCGAGCTCGGCGGAAATCAGGTCGCACAGCTCTCCGACGTCGGTCACGTGGTAGAGCTGCTCGTCGGGCAGGCGCACGTCCAGTTCCTGTTCGGTCCACGTGACGAGTTCCAGCAGTTGCAGGGAGTCGATCCCCGCCGAGTGGAGATCGGATTCCGGGGCGAGCGGCGCGCGGTCGGCGGAGGTGATGGCGCGCAGACCGCGATCGAGGAGGGCCAGCAGGTCGTCCTGGGTCATCGGGATTTCCTTTTCGTGGGTACCGGGTCCGGTGGTCGTGTGGAAGAGAGACGTCATTCGGGATCGTCGACGCGGCGCAGACACCATTGGGACAGCGTCATGTGCCGGCGGGCGAAGGAATTGACGCAGCAGGTCAGATAGCGGTCGTAGGTCTCGAAGACGTCATCGCCCCAGCGGTCGCGGATTTCTTCCTCGTGGGCGCGCAGCCGGGTACGCCAGTGGGTGGTGGTCCGCTCGTAGTCTTCACGCCGGGTACGGAGCTGCATGACCTCCCAGTAGGGACCGACGGCCATGATGATGTCTTCGGCGCGGGGCGTCATGCCCCCAGGGAAGATGGTCTCGCCGAGCCATCGGAGTTCTCGCGCCTCTTCGGGACGGCGGGGCAGGCGGTCGCGCAACCCGGTCTGGAGTGCGAAGTGGGCGCCGGGGCTGGTCCACGTCCACGCCCTGCGGAAGTAGTCGCGGTAGCGCGCGACGGCGTGGCCCGCGCGGGCCTCCTCGGGGGTGCAGACGTGTTCGATCATGCAGATGGACTGCACCGCGTCGAAGGGGTCCGACGGCGTGAAATCGCGATAGTCCACACAGGACACACTCACTCGCGGCAGGTCGCGGCGCAGGATCTCGGTGTACTGGGCCTCGGACAGCGTGATGCCGTGTGCCTGGGCGACGCCACGTTCCTGGGTGAGGTAGGCGAGGTTGTTCCCCCAGCCGCAGCCGATGTCCAGCACCCGGCTCCGCGGGGTGATGCGGGCGAAGTCGTGCAGGATGCCGAGTTTGGCGAGCTGGGCGGCGTCGAGGTCGTCGGTGTCGTCGAAGACGCCACAGGTGTAGTTCATCCGGCTGTCGAGCCACAGCCGGAAGAACTCCGGATCGAGGTCGTAACTGACCGCTATGTCAGCCTTGCTGGACACGGAGGGCACCTTCCAGGTATTGACGGCGGGTCTCCTGCCGCCGGGGCTTTCCCGACGTCGTCTTGGGTACGGCGCCCGGCCGGACGGCGACGACGTCGTGGACGGGAACGCCGAGCGCGGCGCCCACCACTTCGCGCAGGGCGGGGGCCAGGCCGGCGGTGGCCGAGGTGTGGCACTCGGCGACGATCACCAGCTCCTCGGACTGCGGACCGGGACGGGTGCAGGCGACGACACCGCCCGCGCGGACACCGGGCACCGTCTCGGCGAGCCACTCGACGCGCTGCGGGTCGAGGTTGCGGCCGTTGAGGATCAGCAGATCCTTGAGGCGTCCGGTGACGAACAACTCCCCTTCGGCCAGGTAGCCGAGGTCGCCGGTGCGCAGCCAGCCGTCCGGCAGGAAGGCCGTGCCGGTCTCCCGCGGAGCCGCCACGTAACCCCGGGCGACGGCGGGACCGCGCACCCAGACTTCACCGACGGACCGCTCGCCGAGGACGTCGCCGTGGGTGTCGCGGATGACGATCTCGTTGCCCGGCAAGGGTTCGCCGCACCCGACGAGAGTGCTCACGCCGTCAGCCGAGTCCGTCTCACCCACGGGGTCCGGGGTGGCCTGTCCGGCGGACAGCGCGGCGGTCCGGACGCGGTCCACGCGGTACGGGCGGTCCGGTGGGGAGAGCGTGACCGCGAGGGTGGCCTCGGCCAGCCCGTAGCACGGCATCAGGGCTTCGGGAGCGAGACCGGTGGGGCCGAAGGTACCGAGAAACCGTTCCAGCACCGCATGGTTGATGGGCTCGGCGCCGCAGCCGAGCACACGCACGTGGCCGAGATCCAGCGCGGCGATCTGCTCGGGCGAGGTCCGGCGGGCGCTCAGCGCGAAGGCGAAGTTGGGTGCGAAGCTGATCGTGGCACGCCGCTCGGACATCGACCGCAGCCACAGCCCGGGGTCCCGCACGAAGAAACGGGTCGGGACGAAGGAAACGGGGACGCGGGCCAGCAGGGGTGCCAGCACGAACCCGACCAGTCCCATGTCGTGGTGCAGCGGCAGCCAGGAGAGCCCCCGGTCGACGGCCGGGTCGCTGCGCAGGCCGTCGTGCATGATGGCCAGGCCGTTGGCGATCACCGCCGCCACCCGCGCCGGGACGGCACGAGGGGTTCCGGTGCTGCCACTGCTGAACTGCAGGTACGCGATCGTGTCCGGCCCCGGCTCGTGGGGTACCGACTGCTCCGGCGGCGCGGCCACGACGCTGTCCAAGTCGACCGGCCGTCCACAGCCCGCCGGCGGCTCGACGTCGCCGCGCAGCGCGATCACCTCGGGACGCGCGGTACGCGCCATCGCCGACACGTGCGCGCTCCACGCGGCGTGCCGCCCCGCCGCGGGTGGCGGTGGCAACGGAACGGGGACCACCCCGGCCCACAAGGCACCGAGGAAAGCCGGGACGAACACGTGCGGGTCGGCCGCCTCGACGGCGACCCGGTCACCGGGCCGCAGGCCGGCGGCACGCCATCCCCGTGCCGCCGACCGGACGCCCCGGAGGAGGTCGTGGCGGCTGATCGCGGTCCATTCGCCGCTTTCCCGGAGGTATTCGTGAGCGGGCCGATGGTCGTTTTCGTAGCTCGCCAGTACGTCGGTCACCCACGCTTCACGCATGCGTTCGCCGCCCTTTTTCTTCACGGTCAATCGTCGATTCTCCAACACTTTCCGGGGATTACCTGGCAGCAGCCGCCACACCACGGTGTCTCATGGGACGCAAGGAAATCAAGACATGACGAGGATCGCTGCCCGAACCATCCCGTCGCGTCCGTCCGTTCGCGCCGATTCTTCGGCACCGGCCTCGGCGATCACCACGATGCGCACGCCTTGACCCGGCAAAACAATGGCGAGTACCGCACCGGAAACCCTCCCGATCGCCATGACATTTCGCCAACGCTAGCCGCTTACCCCGTTCGAGGACATGCGCGGGATTGCGGGCCATCGATCGGCAATTGCGGTACGACGGCCCGGGTCGCCGTCCGTTCAGGCGAGCCGCGGGGGGAGTTCGTTCGCGAGATGGTCGATGGCCAGCCGGGCGCGCCGCGGCAGCGCCCGCGCGGAGGGGTACACGGCGTAGATGTGGGCGTCCGGGGTGGGCATGTCCGGCAACACCCGCACCAGTTCGCCGGTGCGCAGCAGCGGAGCGACGTGCCACAGCGACCGCATCACCAGTCCGTGCCCGTCGACACACCATTGGGTGGCGATCTCGCCGTCATTGCTGATCATGGAGCCGGGCACCTTGATCGCGGCCTCCTCGGCGCCGGTGCCGAACCGCCAGATCGCGTAGTCCGAGTCGTTCTCCCGGATCACGATGCAGTCGTGGTCCGGGAGGTCGTGGATCGAGCTTGGCGGGTTCCGGCGGCGCAGATAGTCCGGCGACGCGCACACCACCCGCCGGTTCGGGTGCAGCAACCGCGCGTGTAAGGCCGAGTCCCGCTGCCTGCCCACGCGCACGGCGAAGTCGAAGGGGGTACCGGCGATGTGCAGCGGCAAATGGGACAGCTCCACCTCGATCTCGATGTCCGGGTGGAGCTTCTGGAATCCGCCCAGTACCGGGGCGATGTGCGCCCGCCCCAGCCCGATGGTCGAGTGCACCGCGACCCGGCCGCGTACTTCGTGGCGACGTTCGCCGACCTCTTCCTCCAGATCGGTGATCATCGGCAGCAGGCGTGCCACGCCCGCGGCGTAGCGCTCTCCTTCGCCGGTGAGGTCGAGACGGCGGGTGCTGCGGGTCACCAGCTGCACACCGAGCCGTCGTTCCAGCCGCGCCAGCCGTTTGCTCACCGCGGACGGCGACACACCCCAGCGGCGGGCCGCCTGCGTCAGGGTCTGCGAGCGGGCCACCCCGTCGAAGAACTGGAGATCGTCCAGCTCCGGCAGATCCACGGGCTCATTCCTTTCGTCCGGCGCAACAGTGTTGTGTCGAATCGGCTGTTTTTCCGGCCTTTTGTGCTTCTTACGATACGACAATGACGACGACCTACCGTGTTGCAGTGATCCCCGGCGACGGCATCGGGAAGGAAGTCGTGCCCGAAGGCGTGCGGGTGCTGACCGCGGCGGCCGAGCTCCACGGGTTCGCTCTGGACCTGGCCGAGTTCGATTTCGCCAGCGCCGGGTACTACCTCCGGCACGGCACGATGCTGCCGGACGGCTGGTTCGACCAGCTGCGGGACTTCGACGCCCTGTTCTTCGGGGCGGTCGGCTGGCCGGAGGTGGTCCCCGACCACATTTCGTTGTGGGGCAGTCTGTTGCAGTTCCGGCGCCGGTTCGACCAGTACGTGTCGCTGCGCCCGGTCAAGCTCCTGCCCGGCGTCACCAGCCCGCTCGCCGGCCGGCTGCCGGGCGACGTGGACTTCTCCGTGGTCCGCGAGAACACCGAGGGCGAGTACTCCAGTATCGGCGGCAAGATCTTCGAGGGCACCGACCGGGAGACGGTGGTGCAGGAAACGGTCATGACGCGCACCGGTGTCGATCGCGTCCTGAAGTACGCCTTCGAGCTGGCCCGCACCCGCCCGCGCCGCCGCCTGACCTCGGCGACGAAGAGCAACGGCATCTCGATTTCCATGCCCTACTGGGACGAACGCGTCCAGCGGATGGCCGCCCGGTACCCCGACGTCGAGGTGGACAAGTACCACATCGACATCCTCACCGCGAACTTCGTGCTGCATCCGGACTGGTTCGACGTCGTGGTGGCCAGCAACCTGTTCGGCGACATCCTGTCCGACCTCGGGCCCGCCTGCGCCGGCACGATCGGGCTGGCCCCCAGTGCCAACATCAACCCGGAGCGGACCTTCCCCAGCCTGTTCGAACCGGTGCACGGCTCGGCGCCGGACATCGCGGGCAAGGGAATCGCCAATCCGGTGGGGCAGATCTGGTGCGCCTCGATGATGCTCGACCACCTCGGTGAGCACACCGCCGGCGCGGCCGTGCTGCGCGCGATCGAGGACGTGCTGGCGCGTGGCGGCGCGCCGATCACCCCGGACCTCGGCGGTGACGGCACGACCGTCACGCTCGGCACCGCGATCGCCGACACGCTCCGCGCACACCACCGCCCCTGATCGGCTCCGACGTCCCCGCGCGGTCCTTGTTCGCCCACCTCTCAGAAAGACCTCGACGATGAGCGCAGCTGAGGCAGTCGCGACCGGCGAACCGGCCAGGAACCCGAGGACCTGGAATCCGCTCAAGACCAAGCTGAACGGCGTCCCGCTCCCCGTCCCGATCATCCTGGTCGCGCTGGTGCTCGTCGCCGGAGCGCTGGAGAAGATCCCGCACGACATGATCGGCGGGCTCGCGGTCATCACCGGGTTCGGGATGCTGCTCGGCCCCCTGGGAGAGCGGCTGCCGGTCATTTCCAAAATCGGTGGCGGCGCGCTGCTGTGCCTGCTGGTCCCCTCGGTCCTGGTCTATTTCGGGGTGTTCGGCAAGAACATTCTCGACTCGACCGCCGCGGTGATGAAACAGGCGAACTTCCTCTACTTCGTCATTTCCTCGCTGGTGGTCGGCAGCATTCTGGGAATGCGCCGGGCGACCATGCTCAAGGCGCTGGTGAAGATCTTCCCGCCCCTCGTCGCCGGGACCGCGGTGGCTATCGGCGCCGGACTGGGCATCGCGCTGCTGTTCGGTTACTCGCCGCACGAGGCGTTCTTCTACCTCGTGGTGCCCATCCTCGGCGGCGGCATCGGCGAGGGCGTCGTCCCGCTGTCCGCGGCATACGCCCACGCGCTGGGCGGCGAGCCGGCGGAGTTCGTCGCGCGGCTCATCCCCGCCGCCGTGATCGGCAACATCGTCGCCATCGTCGTGGCCGGTCTGCTGCGCCGTCTCGGCGGCCGGCGGCCACACCTCGACGGCGGCGGGCGACTGGTCAAGGACCAGAAGGCCGCCCCCACCGCGGACGAGGAACCGGACATTCCTCCCCCAGCGCCGAACTACGGCGTCGGTGTCCTGGTGATCTGCGCGCTCTACGTCTGCGGCTGTCTCGGCGCGCCGCTCCTGCACCTGCCCCCGCCGGTGCTGGTGATCGTGTTCTCGGTGCTCTGCAAGCTGCTCGACCTCTTCCCGGACAGTGTCGTCCACGGCGCACGCGCCTTCTACGCCATCGTCTCCGGCCATTTCATCGCCCCGGTCATGGTCGGCCTCGGCATGCTGTACGTGCCACTGACCAGCGTGTTCGCCGCCCTCTCGGCAGGCTTCGTGCTCACCTGCGCCGGCGTGGTGCTGGCGATGGCCGCCGCGGGGTTCTTCGTCGGCAAGTGGCTGCGCCTGTACCCGATCGACGCCGCGCTCGTCACGATCTGCCACAGCGGCCTGGGCGGGACCGGCGACGTGGCCATCCTGTCCGCCTCGGACCGGATGGTGCTCATGCCCTTCGCGCAGATCTCCACCCGCCTCGGCGGCGTCGGCACCGTGATCAGCGCGGCCCTGCTCATCCAGGCGTTCCGGTAGCCGTCCGACACGCCCTCGTGCGACGTCCGGTGTGTCGCTGGGCTTCGCCGGTGAGATGACTAGGGTGTCGGCGTGGCGAACATATCCCGGTGGTCGGACGAGAACGGTGGCTTGGACTTCGGGCTGCTCGCGCTGCGGCTGATGCTGGCGGTCGCGATGGGAGCGCACGGGCTGATCCAGGTGTTCGGGCTGTTCGGTGGCCCGGACATGGCGCATTTCGGGACGCTCCTGCAAGGCTACGGGTTCAGTCACAACATCGAGTTCCTCACCTGGCTCACGGGGATCACCGAGGTCGCCGGAGGGCTGCTGCTGGCGGTGGGCCTGTTCACTCCCCTGGCCGCGGCCGGGCTGCTGGGCGTGGGCATCAGCGCGGTTCGCGTGAAGTGGTCGGGCGGGCTCTTCGGGAGCACCGGTCCCGGCTTCGAACTGGAGCTGACGCTCGCGGTGATGGCGTTCGCGCTGCTGCTGACCGGCCCCGGCTGGTACGCGCTGGATCGCCACACGGCGTGGCGGCAGAAACCGCTGGGCTTCGCGGTGGGCGGGCTGATCATTTCCGTCTGCGCGGCCGTCGCGGTCGGTTCGCTGTTCTGATTCCTCCCTGCCGAGAGGGTATCCGCCGTGAACGTCCCGGAATGAGGTCTTCTCACTCAGGTGCCGGGGCGGCGGGGGGGGGGCCGGCGGCCCGGCCGGCGGGGGCGCGGCGGGCGGGGCCCCCGCGCGCGAGGCCGCGGGCC
>NZ_JBHYIK010000048.1:17624-31029 GCF_042739735.1 Amycolatopsis sp. NPDC059027
TCCTTGTTTGTGGTCTTATCACTCTGGTGGCGGGGCGGTGTCGCTATAGTTCAGTTGGTGACGATAAGCGTCGCCTCGGGCGGGTTCGCGACGTCAGGCTTCACCCGTTTTCCCCACGATTCCGGCGACCAGGTGAGGGCTGCCGACAACGGTCACGCACACGGACTTGCCCATTCGTGCATCCGGGGAGAATTCCCGCCCCCGGCAGAACGCGCATCTCTTTCGGTGCGGCGAGGCGGTATCACGGTGCCGGTGCTCGACACGATTCCTGTTGCTCTCATCAGGGGGCGAGCGTGGCGCGCCCACCGCCGGTGCGCGACCATGCGAAGATGACCTCCGCCGATTTCACGCCGCTCCCCGGAAGCCTGCGCGCCGAACTGGCGTCCGCCGAAACCGTCGGACCCGCTGATCCGGCCGAGCGGATCACCGTGACGGTTCTCCTGCGCAGGCGCGCCGATCTCGACCGCGAGCTGGTGACCGGGCCGGAAACCGTTTCCCCGGAAGAACTCACCGCCCGCTACGGCGCGAGCGACGAGGACGTCCGCCAGGCGCGGGAGGCACTGGAATCCGCCGGGCTGACCGTCGAGGAGGTGCACGCGGGCTCCCGCCGGATGACCGTGACCGGTTCCGCCGAGACGCTGGGCACCGCGTTCGGGGCGAGCCTGACGCGGGTGCGCAGCACCGGGCCGTTCGGCGGCGACCCCGTCGAACATCTCGCCCGCTCGGGCGAACTCCGGGTACCTTCGTCGCTTTCGGACGTCATCGTCGCGGTGCTGGGCCTCGACACCCGGCCGCAGGCGCGGGCCCAGTTCCGGCTCCACGACGCTCCCGCGGCGGCCCACGCGTACTCACCGGAGCAACTCGGCACGATCTACGGTTTCCCGTCCGATATGGACGGTACCGGGCAGACGCTCGCGATCATCGAACTCGGCGGCGGGTTCCGGCAGTCCGATGTGGACACTTTCTTCCGTGGCCTGAAGATCCCCTCGCCGACGATCCGCGCGGTCGAGGTCGACGGGGCCAAGAACGCGCCGACGGGCGATCCGTCCTCGGCGGACGGCGAGGTCCTGCTCGACATCGAGGTCGCGGGCGCGCTGGCCCCCAAGGCCACCCAGCTGGTGTACTTCGCGCCGAACACCGACCGGGGCTTCCTCGACGCGGTCTCCACCGCCGTCCACGCGACACCCACCCCGGCCGCCGTCAGCATCAGCTGGGGCCAGTCGGAGGACCAGTGGACGGCGCAGGCCCGCGCCGCGATGGACCAGGTCTTCACCGACGCGGCCGCGCTCGGCGTCACCGTGTGCGTGGCCAGCGGCGACAACGGCAGCGGCGACGGCCAGAACGACGGCAAGGCACACGTGGACTTCCCCGCGGCCAGCCCGCACGCGCTCGCCTGCGGCGGCACCCGCCTCGAAGCCGGGCCCGACGGGAAGATCACCTCGGAAACGGTGTGGAACGAACCCAGCGGAGGCGCGACGGGTGGCGGCGTGAGCGACGCGTTCCCCGTACCGCCGTTCCAGGCCTCCGCCGGGATTCCCGCACGGGCGGGCGGCGGCACCGGCCGGGGTGTGCCCGACGTGGCGGGCAACGCGGATCCCGCCACCGGGTACCAGATCCTGGTGGACGGTAAACGTTCCGTGGTGGGCGGTACCAGTGCGGTGGCACCACTGTGGGCCGCGCTGATCTGCCGCCTCGCGCAGGCCGCGAACCGCGGGTTCGGGCTGATCCACACGCGGCTGTACCAAGGTGTCCAGGCCGGCAAGCCACAGCAGGGATTCCGGGACATCACCAGCGGCGGCAACGGCGCCTACTCGGCCGGTCCGGGGTGGGACGCGTGCACCGGGCTCGGCACACCGGACGCGACCGCGTTACTCCACACGCTCACCGGCAAATAACCCCGGATGGCGCAAACCCGGCTCGACCACGCCACGGCGCTGAAAGTGTCCTTTGTGGACTCGTGGATCCGGCGCGCGACCGATTCCCCCCGAGCGGGAACATAACGGACAGGCTATTAGCCGGCCTTATCGAACACGATGCCGGTCTTCTTGCCGGAAAACGGGAACCTTCTCTAGTTTCTGCCGACAGGACGGTGGACACGAGGGGGGCCAGGTGACCAAGCCTCACCAGGCGCGGCCGGCAGCTGCCGTCCCGCGGGCGGAACCGGGGCCGCTCGGCATCGGCGGCGAAGCGCCCGGCGGCGGGCCATGGAGACGGGGCTGGCGTGCTCTGCGCCGCAGTCCCCGGGTGGTGGTGTCGGCGGCGATCCTGGTCGTGATCGTGGTGCTGTGCCTGCTCGCGCCCCTGTACGCCGACCTCGTCTCCGGCACCGATCCGTTCGTGGCCAACCCGGTCGGCAGCACCGTGCTCGACGACGGGACCACCGTGCCGCTGCTGCAACCGGCGTCACGAGGCGTCGGTGTGCTGCCGATCGGACCGACCTGGCAGGCGCACTTCCTGCTCGGCGCGGACAGTGACGGACGGGACGTCGCCGCCCGGATTCTCCACGGCGGCCGCAACACCCTCGTGATCGGCCTGCTCGCCGGGCTGGTCGCCTGCGCCGGCGGTCTGGTGGTCGGCCTGCTCGCCGGGTACGCCGGTGGCCTCGTCGACGGCGTGCTGTCCAGGGCACTGGACGTCGTGTGGGCGTTCCCGGTGCTGCTCCTGGCGATCTCGATCTCCGCCATCAGCTTCACCTCCGGTATCAGCCTCGGCTTCGTCCGGGTCGGCTCCGGCAGTCTCGCGCTGCCGATCCTGATCATCGGTGTGGTGTACGTGCCTTATGTCGCCAGGCCGGTGCGTGGCGCGGTGCTGTCCGTGCGCGCCGCGGACTACGTCCACGCGGCGACGTCCTACGGCGCCGGGCACGGCCGGATCATCCGCCGGGAGATCCTGCCGAACGTGCTCTCCCGGGTGATCGTGCTGTTCCCGCTGATGGTGGCGACCGCGATGCTGCTGGAATCGGGCCTGTCGTTCCTCGGCATCGGCGTGCGCCCGCCCGCCGCCAGCTGGGGCACGATCATCGAGGACGGCACGCAGCTGCTGCGCAACCGTCCGCTGATGGCGATCGTGCCCGGCGCGCTGCTCGCCCTCACCGTGTGCGTGCTCAACGTGCTCGGGGACGCGATCCGGGACGCCTTCGACCCCAAGGCCGAACTGCGGGCGCGTGCCCGGTGATCGGCTATCTCGTGCGCCGGCTGATCGCCGCGGCCGGTGTGCTGATCGCGGTGAGCGTCCTGGTGTTCCTGATCTTCTTCAAGACACCGGGCGTCGACCCGGCGAAGCAGATCGCCGGCAAACAGGCGTCTCCTCAGGTGATCGCCCAGATCCGGGCCGACTTCGGCCTGGACAAGCCCCTGCCGGTGCAGTACTTCGCCATGATGAAGCGGCTGGTCATCGACCGGGATCTGGTCTCCTACACCGATCGCGGCCCGGTGCTCTCCCGGGTGGCCAAGACGATTCCGGTCACCCTGTCCCTCGTCGGCGGAGCCGCCGTGATCTGGCTGCTGCTCGCGCTCGGCGCGGGCACCCTCGCCGCGGTCTTCCGCGGCCGGGCGCTGGACCCGCTGCTGATGGGCCTCGGCCTGATCGGGATTTCGCTTCCGGTGTACTGGCTCGGCGGCATCGTCAACCTGCTCACCCAGAGCACACTGCACCACAGCCTGTTCGGCTGGCTGCCGGAACTCGGCTACACGCCGATCACGGTGAATCCGGTGAAATGGTTCGAGCAGCTGCTGTTCCCGTGGATCACGCTGGCCATCGGCATGGCCGGGCTGTACGCGCGGGTGCTGCGGGCCGACCTGATCGAGGTCGACGGGTCCGATTTCGTGCTGACCGCGCGGGCGAAGGGACTTTCCGAGTCCCGGGTCCTGCTCCGGCATGTGCTGCGGAACTCGCTCATCCCGTTCGTCAGCCTGTTCGGTCTCGACGTCGGGGCCATGCTCGGCGGGGCCGCGGTGCTCACCGAGCAGGTGTTCGGCCTGCCCGGAGTCGGTAACCTGACCTATCACTCGCTCAGCCGTTTCGACCTGCCGGTGCTGATGGCGGTGACGCTGTACGGGGCGTTCGCCGTGGTGCTCGTGAACCTGCTGGTCGACATCGGCTACGCGGCGCTGGACCCGAGGATCCGAGTGCGATGACAACCTTGGTGGTGGACGGGCTGACCGTGGAGTTCCACGGTCCGAACGGCCCGGTACGGGTGGTCGACGACGTGTCGTTCGAGCTGTCGGCCGGCGAAACCCTCGGCGTCGTCGGCGAATCCGGCTCCGGGAAGTCGATCACCATGCTCGCCGTGCTCGGCCTGATCCGCGACACGCGCGCGATCGTCACCGGCCGGGTGCTGTTCGACGGCCGGGATCTGCTCGCCCTGCCAGGAAACCGGATGCGCGACTATCGCGGCAGCCGGATCGCGATGATCTTCCAGGACCCGATGACCTCGCTGAATCCGGTGTACCGGGTCGGCTGGCAGATCGCCGAGCAAATCCTGCGGCACCAGCGGATCGGCGCGCGAGCGGCACGGCGGCGCGCGGTCGAGCTGCTGGATCTGGTCGGTGTTCCCGGCCCGGAAACCCGCGCCCGCGACTATCCGCACCAGTTCTCCGGGGGCATGCGGCAGCGGGTGATGATCGCGATGGCCCTGTCCTGCGAACCCGACATCCTGATCGCCGACGAGCCGACCACCGCGCTGGACGTCTCGGTGCAGGCCCAGATCCTGCGCATCATCCGGGACCTCAGCGCCCGCACCGGCACCAGCGTCATCCTGATCACGCACGATCTCGGCGTGCTCGCCGGAATCGCGTCGAGGGTGCAGGTGATGTACGCCGGCCGGATCGTGGAGCGGGCACCGACCGCGGAACTGTTCGCCACGCCAAGGCATCCTTACACGATCGGGCTGCTCGGCTCGATTCCCCGGCTGGACGTGCCCCGGCCCGCCCGGCTGCCCTCCATCGAGGGTTTGCCGCCGCCTGCGGCCGAGATCGGGCCGGGCTGCGCGTTCGCGCCGCGCTGCCGCGACGCCGAGGACGTGTGCGTGCGCCACCGGCCGGTGCTGCTGCCGGCGGCCGGGCCGGACCCTCCCGAGCACTTCGACGCCTGTCTGCTGCGGCACGCGCCGCTCCAGGACGGAAAGGGGACGGCCTGATGCCCGAGCCCGAACTCCTGCGCACCACCGACCTGACCAAGTGGTTCCCCGTCCGCCGCGGCCTGCTGGGCGGGCGCGGCAGGCTGCGGGCCGTCGACGGGGTCTCGCTTTCCGTGCGGCGCGGGGAAACGCTCGGCCTCGTCGGGGAATCCGGCTGTGGCAAGTCGACCCTCGGACGCTGCCTCGTCCGGCTGTACCGGCCGGACAGCGGCTCGATCGTCTTCGACGGCGCGGAAATCAGCCAGGCAGGCCGGCGCGGACTGCGCACGGTCCGGCGCTCGGCGCAGCTGATCTTCCAGGATCCCTACGCCAGCCTGAACCCGCGCCGCCGGATCGGCGATTCGGTCGCGGAACCGCTGCGGGTGCACCGGCTGCCCGCGACCCGCGCGGCGGTCGCCGAACTGCTCACCCTGACCGGCCTTTCCGCCGAACTCGCCGACCGGTTCCCGCACGAACTGTCCGGTGGGCAGCGCCAGCGCGCGGTGATCGCGCGGGCGCTGGCGCCGCGGCCCCGGCTTGTCGTCGCGGACGAGCCGGTGTCCGCGCTGGATGTCTCGGTGCAGGCACAGATCCTGAACCTGTTCGACGATCTCAAGGAACGTCTCGGCCTCACCTATGTGTTCATCGCGCACGATCTCGGCGTCGTCCGGCACACCTCCGACCGGGTCGCGGTGATGTACCTCGGCCGGATCGTCGAACGGGCCCCGGTCCGCGAGATCTACGCCGCGCCAAGGCATCCGTACACCGCGGCGCTGCTGACCTCGGTGCCCATCCCCGACCCGGCGGCAGGCGCGCGCTGGCGGGAGACCACGCTGACCGGGGACGTGCCGAGCCCGCTCGACCCGCCGGGCGGCTGCCGGTTCCACCCCCGCTGCCCCCGCGCCACCGACCTGTGCCGCACCACGGAACCGGCACTGAGCAACGAAAACGCGGACCACGACGTCGCCTGTCACCACCCTCTCGAACCGGCGGTACCCGCGGCGCCGGCCGGACCGGAGGCTGCTTCCGATGACTAGCGCCGGCACCGATCAGTCCACACACCCGACCCTGCCCCAGCTCGCCGCGCTGATCGCGATCTCGGCGACCGGTTCGTTCGCCGGAGCCGCGACCGCGCTGGGCTGCACCCAGTCGGCGGTGAGCCAGCGCGTCGCGACGCTGGAACGCGGGCTCGGTGTCGTGCTGGTGCGAAGATCCCGGCAGCAGCGCGGGGTCGCGCTCACCGAGGCCGGCGACACGCTGGTCGCCGCCGCCGACCAGGTCGGCGGGATCCTCTCCGCCGCCGTCAGCCAGGTGGAGACGATCCGCAGGGGCCTGAACGCGACCGTCCGGATCGGCTTGTTCACCAGCGCGAGCGAGCGGGTCATCCCGCCGGCGATGGCGGCGATCCGGCGCCAGCCGGTCGACTACCGGATCGAACTGGTGGAGCTGGACCAGCAGGCGGAGGTGTCGCGCCTGGCCCGCAACGGGGACATCGATCTCGCCTTCGTCGAACTGCCGATCGCGGACCCTTCCCTGCTCAGCGTGGAACTCCTCACGGATCCGTTCGTGCTGCTCGTCCCGGCAGGCGCCGAGCCGGTCTCCCCCGGCCGGCTCACCGGGCTGCCGTTGATCGGCCTGCGCGGCCAGCGGGATCCGCTGGAGGCCTGGGCGGAATCGGTGGGTACCGCACTGAACTGGGTGCTGGAGATGGAGACCAATCACTCCGTCGAGGCGATGGTCGCGGCCGGTCTCGGGTACGGCACCGTGCCCCGGCTCACCCTCGGCGGCCGGACCCCTGGCGTGCGCCGGATCTCCCTCGCCGGTGTCGTCCCGGCCAGAACCATCGGACTCGCCTGGCGGCGCTACCACCCCCGGCTGCCGTTCGTCCGCGGGGTCATCGAGATCGTCCAGCGGGTGTGTGCCCGGCCGGCGGAGGTCCTCCCGCCGGTCGACGTCGAGGAGGTGCCTGCCCGATGAAGCGGAATCGGGCACTGCCCCTGCTCGCGTCGGTGATGCTCCTCTCCACTGCCGCGTGCGCGGTGGACGACACGCTGTCGATGACCTCCGTCGCCCCCGGTGACCGCGGGCATCAGGGCGGGGTGGAAGTGTTGCTGGCCAACGGAAATGTCGGCACCGCCGACCCGATGATCAATTACTCGACCGGATCCTGGGCGCTCTTCACGGCGACCTACGACGGTCTCACCGCGTTCACCAAGTCCGGCCCCGACGTCGGCAAGCACGTCGCCCCGGATCTCGCGACCGAGATCCCGAAACCCACCGACGACGGTCTCAAATGGACATTCACCCTCCGCTCCGGAATCCGGTTCAGTGACGGCCGCGAAGTCCAGCCGAACGACGTCAAGGCGTCCTTCGAGCGGATGTTCAGGGTGCACGGCCCGACGACGTCCTCCCAGTTCAATGTCATCGCGGGCGCGAAGGAATGCCTCGACAAGCCGGAAACCTGTGACCTGTCGGCCGGGATCGCCATCGACGAAGCGACGAGACGGATCACCTTCACCCTGCTCCAGCCCGATCCCGAATTCCCCGAGCAGCTCGGCCAGCCGCTGGCGTCGATCCTGCCCGCGGACACCCCGCCCGCCGACGTCGGCTCGGACGTGTCCAAGCTCCGGGCAACAGGACCGTACTACTGGGCGAGTTACGACCCGACCGATCGCATCACGCTGAAACGCAATCCGTATTTCCGCTCCTGGTCGCCCCTTGCCGCGCCGGAGGGATATCCGGACCAGATCGTGGAGAAGTTCGGTCTCGAACCGACCGATCAGGTCACCGCGGTCATCAACGGCCAGGCCGATTTCGCGACCGACCAGCCACCGCCGGACCGGGTGAACGAGATCAGCGTCGACCATCCGAACCAGCTGCACCTCGACCAGATCGGCCATGTCTGGTACTGGGCGCTGAACACCAGGATTCCCCCGTTCGACAACCTCAAGGCGAGACAGGCGCTGAACTACGCGTTCGATCGCAACTCGGCGGTGCTGCAGGCGGGCGGTCCGGGTCTCGCCACGTCGACTTGCCAGGTGCTGGTGCCGAACATCCCCGGTTATCGGCAGTACTGTCCGTGGACGATCGATCCGGCGCCGAACGGGAACGGACCGTGGCGCGGCCCCGACATGGCGAAGGCGAAACAACTTGTCGCCGAGTCCGGCACCGCGGGCGCCTCGGTGTCGGTGGTGCCGGGGAACAACCGGATGCACATCGCCATGGGCGAATACATGCAGACGCTGTTGACCAGGCTGGGCTATCACGCGACACTCAAACCCATCGACGAAGGCCTGCAGTACCCGTTCGTCCAGAACTCCGGAAACCGGGTCGAAGTCGCCTTGTCCGACTGGTCCCAGGACTATCCGGCGGCGAGCGATTTCCTGAACGTGCTGACCTCGTGCTCCGCGTTCACGCCCAACTCGGACGCGAGCCCGAACATCGGCGGCTTCTGCGATCCGGCCATCGACGAGAAGATGGCGGAGGCGCTGCGGCTCGGCAACACCGATCCGGAGGCGGCGAACGCGCTGTGGGCCCGAGTGGACCGCGAGGTTACCGATCAGGCGCCCTGGGTCTCGATGTACGTGCCGAAGTGGGTCAATTTCGTATCGGCCCGGCTCGGCAACTACCAGTTCAGCGCCCAGTTCGGGTTCTTGCCGGGTGTCGCGTGGCTGCGCTGACCGGAAGCGGCACCGATCCCGAGAATCCCTAGGAGTCCTTGACATGGCGAAACCTGGCGATTCACCGCTCCACGCACCCGAAGCCGCCGAGTTGCGCAGGCGCCTCGGAACACTGCTCACGACGCGCGGGCCGTCCGGCTACGAAGCCGAACCGGTGCGTGCCTGGGTCGAGCTCGCCGCGGAGTTCGCGAAGGTACGCATCGATCCGCTCGGCAGCGGGCACGCGGTGGTGAACCCGGGCGGCACTCCCCGGATCACCCTGATCGGGCACATCGACGAAATAGGGCTCAGTGTCAGTCATATCGACGAGGCGGGCAGGCTTTGGGTGGTCGGCATCGGGTGCTGGGACGCCGCGATCCTTTACGGCCAGCATGTCGCGGTACTCACCGAAAGTGGCAAGGTGCCGGGTGTGATCGGCACGGCGCCGCCGCACCTGAACGACGGAAACTCGTCGCCGAAGATCGAGGGTGCGTGGATCGACATCGGCGCCACCGGCCGGAGCGACGCGGAAGCGGTGATCTCGGTCGGTGACCCGGTGGTACTCGGCGCCGCTCCGGCAGACCTGCGGAACGGCCGGATCGCCGCGCCGGCGCTGGACAACCGGCTCGGCGCGCTGGCCGTCCTGGAAGTGGCACGCGCGGCGGCGGCCGCGTCGGTCACCGCGGAGGTGGTCGCGGTGGCGAGCGTGCGCGAGGAAACCAGCTATCACGGCGCGATGGGCGCGGTGCACGCGATCGAACCGGATTTCGCGCTCGCGGTGGACACCACGTTCGCCAGCGACGTTCCAGTGGCGGGGATCGAGCGCAGGACAGGCGAGCACCGGCTCGGGTCCGGCCCGGTGATCGGGCGCGGTGCCGTCACCGACGAACGTGTCGCGCGCGCCCTGCGCACGCTGGCCGAAGACCTCGAAATCCCTTACACGATCGAAGCCTACGGCGGCGAAAGCGGGTCCGACGCCGACGCGATGGCGGCCGTCGGGGCCGGGATCCGCTGTGGTGTCGTCGCTCTGCCGATCCGGCACATGCACAGTGCCGGCGAGGTGGCCGATCTCGCCGACCTGATCGGCACGATCGACCTCGTCACCGCGTTCTGCCTGGCGGGAGGGGCGGAATGAGCACCAGAGCACGGACGGGAGTGGCCTGCTCGTCCCGCGCCGGCACCGTGACCGGGGTGGCACGACGGAACGAGCCCGGCCGCGTGCTGCTGGACGCCATCTGGTCGGACGACAGCCGGCTGACGCTGTTGCAGCTCGAGGCGCTCTACGCGGTGGCCAACGAAGGCTCCTTCGCGGCCGCCGCGGCGACACTCGGCTGCACCCAGCCCGCGGTGAGCCAGCGGATCGCCTCGATCGAGCGACGGCTCGGCGTCGTGCTGGTACGCCGGGTGTCCGGACAGCGGCAGGTGCGGCTGACCGAGGCCGGCACCACCCTGG
This sequence comes from Amycolatopsis sp. NPDC059027, assembly GCF_042739735.1. Taxonomy (NCBI): domain Bacteria; kingdom Bacillati; phylum Actinomycetota; class Actinomycetes; order Pseudonocardiales; family Pseudonocardiaceae; genus Amycolatopsis; species Amycolatopsis sp. NPDC059027. The sequence continues at coordinate 27,853 of NZ_JBHYIK010000048.1, forward strand.
TCAACGCCGCCGAACAGGTCCAGGTCATCCTGCGCACCGCGACCCGACAGATCGAGGATCTCCGGGACGGCAAGGAGCCTGCCGTCCGGATCGGCGTGTTCTCCAGTGTCGCCGTGCGGGTGATGCCGCTGGTGCTGGCCGCGATCAACGCGCACCGCGTGCCGTGCCGGGTCAAACTGGTCGAGGTCGATGACGACGTCCGGCTGCAGGAACTGCTGCGGTTCGGGGAAATCGACCTCGCGTTCGTCATCTTCCCCCTGCAGAGCGGCCGGGCGCACGGCCTCGAACTGTTCGACGACCCGTTCATCCTGCTGGCGCCGAGGCGATCGCCGCTGGCGTCGCTGCCCCGGCTACGACCGGTGGACCTGCGCGGCCTGCCCATGGTGTGCCTCACCAGCGAAAAGTACGAGGTCGCCGCCGAGCTTCGCCGGCAGGGCGTCGAGCCGAACTGGGTGTTCGACACCGACAAGATCCACGTCGTCGAACCACTTGTCGCAGCGGACGTCGGCTATTCGATCGTGCCGCAACTGGCTCTGGGCCAGCGGCACCCCGATGTGGTGCGGTTCTCGCTCAGTGAAATCGTCGCGCCGAGGGAGATCGGCATCGCCTGGCCACCGCATCACCCCCGGCTCGGCCCGCTGCTGCGGGTCGCCGACGTGATCCGTGCGGTGTGCGCCAGCCCGGCCGACATCCTGCCGCCGATCGACCAGCCGGGCAGGCTGCCCGCTACCGGCCGATCCGCGTCAACGCACGAAAACCGCACGGACCGCGGCCAGGTCACGATCACCGAGACCGGCGTCCGCGGCGCGGTCGTAGATCTGCTGGAGTGCCGCGAGGAGTAGCTCGGGCAGGCCCGCGGAGGCCGCGGCGGAAGCGGCTGGGGGAACTCGTCGGCTGGACCGCGACCCGGTTGTCGCATCAGCTCGCGAGGATGCGGATGCGAGGCTTCGTCGACCGGGCAGCCGCAGGGCGCGGCCGCCTGATGACGATCTCCCTCACCGACGTGGAACGGCGAACCTACGAATCGGCGCTGCCCGTGCACGCGCGTTCCGTTCGCGCGCACTTCCTCCGGCACTTCGACGCGGCGACCATCGAAAACGGGCTGCCCTTCATCCGTGACGACGACGGTTCCGGGCAATGAACACGAGCGCGGAACAGAAGGGGTGTCGGCACGCCAAGCACCGCAGCGCCCGTGGCGGATCAATCCTCTGTGGACGACGCCGTCCCCCGGCCTTCAGCTTCTCTCGTCCGTGTCGATCCGCTGGGTACCGACGACGGCGAGCAGGTCGAGGGCGTCGGCGCTTTCGGTGCCGAGCGCCGGGGTGAACCAGAGCAGGCGCTGGCGGCCGTCCTCGCTGAACAGGTTGAGGCAGTTGACTTCGATCAGGCCGAGCGTCGGATGGACGAGGCGTTTGCGGTCGTCCCTGCGGAAGGCGACGTCGTGCTCGGCCCAGAGGTCGGCGAACTCGGCCGAGCGCCCCACCAGTTCGTCGATCATCGTGCCGGCCTCGGTGTCCTTGGCGTCGCGGCGAGCCGCGGCGGCGCGCAGGTCGGCGGCGAAGGCGCGGGACTGCGCCGGGTGGTCCTCCTCCGGATACAGGCGCCGGGCTTCGGGCTCGGTGAACCAGCGGTAGACGAAGCTGGCACGCCTGCCGCGGTGACCGGACTGGTCGCCGAGCAGCGCGACGGCGAGCGGGTTCTGGACGAGGGTCACGTGCAGGTCGGTGATGACCTGAGCGGGCGTCGACGTCAGCCGGGTGAGCAGGTCCAGCATGCCGGGGTGGACGTGCGCAGCGGCCCCGGTCCGCACCGGGACGGGGCGATCGGCGAGATGAAAGAGATGGTCGCGCTCGTCGTGGGTGAGCCGCAGGGCGCGCGCGAGCGCGGCGAGCATCTGTTCCGAGGGCTGCGAGCCCGCGCCACGTTCGAGCTCGTTGTAGTAGTCGACCGAAGCACCGGCCAGCTGGGCGACCTCCTCACGGCGCAGCCCGACGACCCGCCGCCGTGGCCCGGCCGCCAGGCCGACGTCCTCGGGGCGGATGCGCTCGCGCCGGGAACGCAGGAAGACACCCAGCTCGACGTACTTGGGGGAAGGCATGCGTCCAGTGTGCGCCCGACCGGGCCACGCGACACAGGGGATGACATCCCCTGGCTGACCGCGACGGGAACGCGCATCGTGGTCGTCATGATCACTACCGACACCACTCCCGCGACCCGACGGGTCGCCATCGTGACCGGCGGCTCCCGCGGCATCGGCCGCGCCGTCTCCGAGAAGCTCGCCGCCGACGGACTGGCCGTGGCCGTGAACTACGCCGGCAACACCGCCGCCGCCGACGCGACGGTCGCCGCGATCACGGCGGCGGGCGGCACAGCCATCGCGGTCAAGGCCGACGTCGCCGACGAGACCGCGGTGGCCGCGCTCTTCGATCGCACCGAAGCCGAGTTCGGCGGCGTCGACGTCGTCGTGAACTCCGCCGGGCGGCTGGCGCTCTCCACGATCGCGGACCTCGATCTCAGCGTGCTCGACGCGGTACACCGCACCAACATCCGCGGCACCTTCGTGGTGGCCCAGCAGGCCGCCCGGCGCCTGCGCCCCGGCGGCTCCTTCGTCGGGTTCTCCACCACGATCGTCGGTACGCAGTTCCCCACCTACGGCGCTTACGCCGCCAGCAAGGCCGCGATCGAGGGCCTCACGCTGATCCTGGCCCGCGAGCTGCGCGGGCGCGACGTCACCGTCAACACCGTCGCACCCGGCCCGACCGCCACCGAGCTGTTCCTGGACGGCAAAACCCCGGAGCAGGTCGACGCGCTCGCGAAAACACCGCCGCTGGAGCGCCTCGGCACCCCCGGGGACATCGCGAACGTCGTCGCCTTCCTGGCCGGCCCGGCCGGCCATTGGGTCAACGGGCAGACGCTGCGCGCGAACGGCGGCATGGCCTGATACCCGGCCGCCGCGCTCCGAACCGACAGGCACGACCCCGGCAAGAGAGGAATCCATCATGCCCTTCGCCAACCTCAAGGTGCCCGCCGGCACGCTGACCGCCGAGTCCAAGAAGAAGCTGCAGGACGCGGTGACGGACGCGGTCGCCGGCCGCTACCGCGCCAGCGCACCAACCACCCCCCCGGTGTTCCTCGGAAAGATAAACCCAAACCGCAGGAGCCCCGGCGGCCCGAACC
>NZ_JBHYIK010000048.1:31039-42202 GCF_042739735.1 Amycolatopsis sp. NPDC059027
ACCACCCCACCCACCCCCGCCCCCGCCCCCTCGACCCCCCCGACCACAACCCCCCCGACACCGCCCGGGCGCCGGCGCGGGCCCCCCCCTACCTCGCGCCACCCCCCACGACCCACCACGCTGGTGATCGTCGAAGAGATCACCGAGAACGGCTGGAGCCTCGGCGGCACGATCCTCACCGAAGAGTTGCTCGGCCGCAGCTAGTTTCCGGCACGCCGGGCGATCCCACCGGACGAGTCCCTCCACTGTGGACAGAGCGGGTCCTCGGCGCTACGCGCTCGCGGTGCCGCGCAGGGCCGGGCCGATTTCGACGGCGTCGGTGACCATCGGGTACCACGCGGCGGTCAGCACGTGCACCGGACCCGGCACGAGATCGTCCAGCCGCAACGCGGCGCGCAGGTCCAGCAGTGTCGGCGAGGTACCGCCGGGCAGGAGGCCGGCGGCGCAGCCGGCGCGGAGCCGCTCCCGGTGGGCGGCGAGGCCGTCGGGCACGAGCTGTCCGCCGTGCAGGCGCAAAGTGGTGGTGGCGGCGTCGAGCAGGCCCGCGGTCCAGGAGAGCACGCTCCTGCCGAGCACCGGATCGGCTGCCGTCTGATGCCGCGCCTGGGCGTGGTAGATGCCGTGCGCCCCGGTCGAGGGCTCGATCCACGCGAAGTCCTCGGGACACCGCCATCGCCGGGCCCAGCTGCGGCTCAGCTCCTCGATGCGGAATTCACCCGGCGGGAGCCGGTGATCCCCGGCGAGCTGACGCAGCAGCTCGGTCAGAAAAACCATGGCCAGGCCGTGGACCTGCCTGCCATCGACGCCGCGGGGCAGAACGCCGGGATGGTCCCGGACCTCGAGGTCCGAACGAGGCCCGGCGCGATACCAGACGACCAGCCCGCCCGCCCACGCCTCGGCCGCCTGAACCAGGCTGATCCCGGCCGCCTTGCGGAAACGGAGTGTGGTGTCGGCGACCCGCGTGTTGCACTCGGCCCGTGCGACGTCCTGATCGACACGGCCCGTCTCGTGGCACCCGGTCACCATGCCGATCCGTCCCCCGTCCCAGCCGGTCACGCTCCGGTACGTCGTGTCCGGCGAGCTGTGGTCCGGACGCAGAGCAGACCGATGGTACGCCCTCACGGGGGTGTCGTCTCGGCCGAACGGCCGATCCCGCCACTTCGGCGGGAAGATTTACTCCGATCAGGCAAAGGGGGTGGCCGCCCCGGGCCAGTCCTCTGTGGACAGGTTCGGTCAGTCCGTGGTCTTCCGCGCCACCCCGCCGTAGAGCTGCGCGTTGGCGTGCGGATCGTCGGAGACGTCGCCCCGCCCGCCCGGTCGCCACAGCGCGCAGCCGACCAGCCCCGGCTCGATCATCGCGAAGTCCCCGAACATCGCCTCGACCTGGTGGTAGCCGCGCGTGGTCGCCTGGTCGTGGCCCCTCGCCCGGTTGAACGTGCCGACCGCGCTGTTGATCCGGTCGCTGTCCTGCGCGCTGACCAGATGCGAGATCGCCAGGTAGCTGCCTGCCGGAATGCGGCGCCGGTACCGCGCGAGGAGCGCCTGCGGATCGCTTTCGTCGGGAATCCAGTGCAGCAGCGCCACCATCAGCAGGCCGATCGGCTCGTCCATGCGCAGCAGCCTGCGCGCCTGCGGGCTGTCGAAGATCCCGTCCGGATCCGTGAAATCCGCGTGCACGATGGCCGCGTTTTCGTTGTCGCGCAGGAGTATCTCGCTGTGGGCGACGGCGATCGGGTCACGGTCCACATAGACCACCCGGCACCGGGGATCGATCCCCTCGGCGACCTGGTGCACGTTGCCCACGGTCGGGATGCCCGAGCCGATGTCGAGGAACTGCCGGACGCCGAGCTCCATCAGCGCGCGGACGACCCGGCCGAGGAAAGCGCGATTGACCCTGGCGACGTCCCGGATGCCGGGCATGATCCTCTCGGCCATCGCCGCGGCGTCCCGGTCGGCCTGGAAATTGTGCGCGCCCCCCAGCAGATAGTCGTAGGTCCGGGAGCCGCTCGGCGTCGTCGTGTCGATTCCGGGAGGGACCCAGTCCTCGTCCTGACGTGGCGTCGTCACCGCATACCTCTCTCAGCTCGGGACGAAAAGCCTACTCACTCCTCCGCGCCCACGGCTGGTCCATCGGTGTGACGACACGTCAGCCGATGGGGTGCTGTTGTAATGCACCGTTCGGCGCCTAAGGTGGCACACCTCCTTTCAGAGGCCGAGGAGAGGGAAATGAACGTCCCGGTCGCGCCGGACCGCTGGATCCTTCTGGGGCACACCCCGTCGATGTTGCGCCATCGCGTCGGGTTCACCTCTTCCCTGCGCGCGCACGGCGATGTCGTGCGCATCTTCCTCGGCCCGCTGGAAACGTATTTCCTGACCAGCCCGGAACTGGTGAATCGCGTACTCGTCACCGAGGGCACCAGCTTCTCGAAAGGCATTGTCTTCGACCGTTTCCGGCCGTTCATGGGAAACGGGCTCGTCATGTCGGAGGGCGCGTTCCATCTGCGGCAGCGCAGGCTGGTGCAACCCGCCTTCCACAGTGCCCGGCTCGCCGCGTACGCCGGCACGATGGTGCGGGTCACCTCGGAACTGACGGGCACCTGGCGCGCGGGCGAGGTCCGCCGGCTGGACGCCGACATGCAGCGGCTGGCCATCACCGTGGTCGGGGAGACGCTCTTCAGCACCGAGCTGGGACGGCGTGCCATCGCGGAGGCACGCCGGTCGATCCCGGTAGTGCTCAAGGAGGGGATGATCCGGGCGCTGTCGCCGAAGTTCCTCGAACACGTCCCGATCGTCCCCGCCAACCGGCGGTTCGACCGGGCCGTCGAGCGGCTCCGGGGAATCGTGCAGGAGGTCATCACCGCTTGGCGCGCCACCGGAGAGGATCACGGTGACCTGCTGTCCCTGCTGATGCTGGCCAGGGACGAGGACACCGGTGAGAGCATGACCGACCGCCAGGTCTACGACGAGGTGATCACGCTGCTCACCGCGGGCAGCGAAACCAGCGCCGTCGCACTGGCCTGGCTCTTCCACGAACTGGCCGGGAACCCTGCCGTCGAGCGGCGGGCACGGGCCGAGATCGACCAGGTGCTGGCCGGCCGCGCGGCGACCTTCGCGGACGTCGCGAAGCTCGAATACCTCCGCCGGGTCGTCAACGAGGTCCTGCGGATGTACCCGATCTGGATCCTCATGCGACGGGCGCTGAAGGACGTCGAACTCGGTGGCGTGCGGTTGCCCGCGGGCACGGAGGTCATGTTCAGCCCGTATTCCCTGCATTTCGACCCGAGGTTCCACGAAGACCCGGACCGGTTCGATCCCGATCGCTGGCTGCCCGAACGGGCCGCGCGCATCCCGAAGGGCGCGTACGTCCCGTTCGGCGCGGGTGGCCGGCAGTGCATCGGGAAAGCCTTCGCCCACACCGAAATCACGCTCGTCGCCGCCACCATCCTGGCCGGCTGGGACGTGGTCCCGGTTCCGGGTGTGCCGGTGCGCACCACGGTCACCTCGGCCGCCTATCCCACCCGGCTGCCGATGACGGTGACACCGCGGCGGACACAGTGATCGACATCGAAAACTGAAAACACTATTTCATTTCGGAGGTAATTTTCCGTGAACGAATCCCGCACGGGGACGAAACGTGCCTCGAGCCGTCGCTGGCGTGCCGCCGCTCTCACGGTGGTGGCACTCGGGTTCCTGCTGGTGCCCGCGCCCGCCAGGGCCGACGGCGCGAGCTGTCAGGAGCTGTACTTCCCGGTGACGCTCGTGACGCTCCCGCAGACGATGCACGCCACCCTGTGCGTCCCGCCCGGCGGTGCGAACACGGTGCAGGTGCTCGTTCCCGGTGGCACGTACAACAGTTCGTACTGGGACATCGGGTACGAGCCGGAGATCCGGTCGTACCGCCTGGCGATGAACAACGCCGGATACGCCACCCTCGCACTGGACCGGCTCGGTACCGGGCGCAGCACCACGCCGCCGAGCGCGGTACTGACGACGATCACCGAAGCCGCCGTGGTGCACCAGGTGATCCAGGCCGTCCGGTCCGGTGCGCAGGGGCCGGGATTCGGCAAGGTCATCCTCGGCGGGCACTCGTTCGGCTCCGGCACCGCGAGCATCGAAGCGGCCACCTTCCACGACGTCGACGCCGTGCTGGTGACCGGTCTGGCACACCGGTTGAACCTCGTGGGCACGACCGCGGTCTTCGCCGCCACCTACCCTGCGGCGCTCGACCCCCGGTTCTCCGGAAGCGGCTACGACGTCGGCTACCTGACCACGCAGCCGGGTACGCGGTACTCGATCTTCCACACGCCGGGGCCGAACGTGGACGGCGCGATCGCCTTCGACGAGGCGACGAGGGACACCTCGGCGTACGAACAGGCCGCGGACCTCTTCCCGATCGGCATCATCGCCCCCTACTCGCTGTTGATCGACAAGCCGGTCATGATCGCGCTGGGTCAGGACACGGTCTTCTGCGGGCTGCTGGCCACCGACTGCTCGTCCGCCGCCGGGATCAGGAACTCCGAGGCGCCGTACTACAGCCCCGGCGCGGATTTGACCACCTACGCGCTGCAGGGCTACGGGCACGCGATCAACTACGCGCCCAACGCGCCCGACTACTTCCAGGCCGTCATAGCGTGGGCCGACCGCGAGGTGGGCCACTGACGCATCAGCGGACACGTCCTTCCAGGACATCGCCGGCGGCGCGGGACCCGGACGATTGACGAGCGCGGAACCGGGTACCCGCCCAGCGAATCCGGAGCGACGCGCCCGAAGGAGGGATCCATGCTGGCCGACCACGAACGAAAGGCACTCGACGGGATCGAATCGGAGCTGGCGGCGACCGACCCCGCCCTGGCCGCGTCGCTCCGCCACGGAGTGCACAGCGAGGCGTGGCGCTGGAAGGTCGTCGAGGCGCTCGCGGTCGTGACGACGGTGCTCATGATCGCCGTCGGGGTGTTCAGTGGCCACGCCTCGCTGATCGTGGCGGGTGTACTCGGCACCAGCGCGCTGCTCGGCCTGCGCTTGCTGCACCGCCGCGCCGCGGTCGCGCCCGAAAGTCCACAGTAGACGCTCCCGGCCGGCTGGCACGCGAAGAAACCTGACCGCCACGCCCGCCGGGGCCACGTGGGCCGGTCCCGAAGATCGTGACCGTCTACACGCGACAGGACACATCGGACGCATCCACTGCTCTTCGGTCAGGTCCTCCGGTTTGTCGACGGGACACTGCGTCGCCACGTTGTTGACCAGGATGTCGAGCCCGTGCAGCTGGCGCACGGTCTGCTCGACCACGTCGCGGCAGTGCCGCCCGCCCGCCAGGTCGCCGGGCAGCAGCAGGCACTGCCTGCCCTCGGCCCGGACCCGGTGCGCGGTGGCCTCGGCGTCCTCGTGTTCGTTCAAGTACGCGATCGCGATGTCCGCGCCCTCCTTGGCGAACGCGATCGCCACCGCCCTGCCGATCCCCGAATCGCCGCCGGTGATCAGCGCACGGAGCCCACGAAGCAGGCCACGGCCCTCGTAGTCCTCCATCATGTCGCGCGGCCTCGGGTCCATTTCGGCGGTCGTGCCCGGCGGTTCCTGCTGTTGCGGCGGGCGGATCCTCTCGGCCATGTGTCGCTCCCTTCAGAGCAGGTAACGCGTCACCCCGCAGCCCCTGTCCATCGCGTCTCCGCGAGCCGTGGCGGGCAGCACGCCGGTTTCCCGGGCAAAGGACCCGGCAAACCCGGTGAATAGCACCGCTGCCAGGGGGTAACCGGGATTTCGACGGAACGGAGGTGTCGTATGGACCAGCAGCACAGGGAAGAACAGCGGAAGGCCGACGCCGAGCGGCGACCCGAGCACGACAGCGGTTCACCACAGGAGCGACGTCAGGTGCTCAGGGGTGAGCAGGGGACGTCCGCGGGTGATCCACACGACGACACCGACCCGCAGTCGGGCTGAGCACTGCGGCAGTCCCCGGGAACCCGAGCGGATTTCCCCGACACGTCAGGGTTCGCCTCGACCGGAGCGGGTATCCCGCTGCTTCCGAACCGACAACCGACTGGAGCGTTCATGACCACCACGCGCCACGACACCGACCTGGTTTCGGTGATCACGGAGGACCATCGCGCCGTCGAGCGCGTGTTCACCGAACTCGAAACCGGCACGAGCAGCCCGGAGCAGCGCAAGGACCTCACCGACCACGTCATCGCCGAACTCGTCCGGCATTCGGTCGCCGAGGAGCAGTTCATGTACCCCGCGGCGAGGAAACACCTGCCGGACGGGGACGAGCTGGCCGATCACGAACTCGCCGAACACGCCGAGGCCGAGTCCGTGATGAAGGAACTCGAGAGCAAGAAGCCCGACGACCCCCGGTTCGAGGAGCTCCTCGGCAAGCTCATCGCCGACATCCGGCACCACGTGGACGAGGAGGAATCCGACCTCCTGCCGAAACTGCAGGCCGCCTGCTCGCCGGAGGAGCTCGCCGACCTCGGGCAGAAGGTGTTGCGTGCCAAGAAGATCGCGCCCACCCGGCCGCACCCCGCTGCCCCCGACCGGCCGCCGGCGAACCTGATCCTCGCGCCGGGCACGGCGTTCGTGGACAAGATCCGCGACGCGCTCTCCGGCCGCCGGACCTGACCATCCACAGTGGACGCGATCTGGCCGCCGACGGTATCGGCGGCCAGATCGCGTGCTAGACGTCAAGAGGGCAGGCCGGGCAGCAGGGGCGGGCCGCGATCAGGTCAGTCGCCGTCGGCCGCGGTGAGTTCGTCGCGCAGGGTGCGCAGGGTGTCCGACAACAGCCGGGAGACGTGCATCTGGGACAGCCCGACCCGCGCGGCGATCTGCGACTGCGTCATGTTGCCGTAGAAGCGCATGATCAGGATCGACCGTTCCCGTGGCGCCAGCTTCCGCAACAGGGGCCGCAGCGCCTCGTGGTTCTCGACGCCTTCCAGATCGGGGTCGTCCTCGCCGAGCGTGTCGGCGAGGGACAGGTCCTCGGTCTCGGTGCTGACGGGACGGTCCATCGACGTGGCCTGGTAGGCGTTGCCCGCGATGAGCGCCTCGGTCACTTCCTCGATGTCGAGATCGAGGTGGTCGGCCAGTTCCTTCGCCGTCGGCGCCTTGCCCCAGCGCTGCGCCAGCGTGGTGGTCGCGCGGTTGAGCGCCAGATGGAGTTCCTTGAGCCGCCTCGGCACCCGGACCGACCAGCCCGAGTCGCGGAAGTACCGCCGGACCTCGCCCATCACGGTGGGCACGGCGAAATCCAGGAAGTCGGTGCCGCGCCCCGGCTCGAAGCGGTCGACGGCGTTGACCAGGCCCAGCCGGGCCACCTGCACGAGGTCCTCGTGCGGTTCACCACGGCGAGCGAAGCGGCGGGCGATGTGCTCGGCCAGTGGCAGGTGCTCCTCGATGAGCTGCCTGCGGAGCCGTTCCCGGCCGGCTTCCGTGGCGTCCGGTCCGTGCAGGGCCGCGAACAACGCCGCGGAGTCGCCGTAGGTGTCCCGGTGGCGCGGTCGCCGGGGCGCGGGAACGTCCTCGGTCGCTTCTGGGTGTTCGCGGGTGCGTACAGCCATAACAGTAAGTACCCGCCACGATCCGATCTCAACCAGGCAGCGATTCACCGCCACTCCGCCGACTGACCCGGCACGGACGGGGAACCCGGGAGCGACGAGACGCCGGGAGGAAGGAAACGGCCATGTCACCGACGCCGGACGTCGTGGTGGTCACCGGAGCGACCGGTGGGGTCGGCCGGGTCACCGAGGTGACCTATCTGGGCTACGTCAACGGGACGCGCTCGGCGCTGTCCCGGATGAAGCCCCGCGACCGGGGCGCCGCGCCGCCGCGCTGGCCGCGGCCGCCAAGCGCGAAGTCTCCGCGCACTGCGCGCCGAACCTCTCGGTGCACGCCGCCGCGGCGACGCCCAATTTCCGGCACATCGAATGGTTCACCGACCACGACCGCATCGAAAGCCGGTTCTTCGACGGGGCCCTCGACCCGGCGAACGGCACGGTGACCGTCGATCCCGGCGTGCCGGGACACGGTCTGCGGCTCAAGGAACCGGACGTCGAAACCTACACCGTCGCCGGCTGAACGCGAAGCAGGACAAGGAAGTGCCGATGAAACCCGACCTCGACTACCCGGACGCCATGGCCCTGCGCGGCTACGTCGAATCCGTCGCGACCGAACTCGGCGTCGAACCGTCCGCCGCCTGGAGCGAGTACGGGCCGCCGTCGGCCGCCTACATCGCGCTCGCCGAGCGTACGTCGCGCTACCCACGCCGGCTGCTCATGCTGGACTGGAGCAGTGACGGCGGCTGGGCACTGGCGCTGGAACCCCTGCGCGACGAGGACCCCATCGTGCTCGCTTCCTGGCACGACACCCTCTACCCCGCTCCCGGCACACTCGCCGCGTGGGTGCGCGAAGCCCTCGGCCACCGGGAGAAGTGCTGAGCCGTCATGGTCACACCGATCGAGGACTACGCCCCGCTGGGCGACCTGCACACCGCCGCGTTGCTCTCGCGAAGCGGTGACATCGACTGGTTGTGCTTGCCCCGCTTCGATTCTCCCGCGTGTTTCGCCGCGCTCCTGCACGACGAAAGCGCCGGAGCCTGGCAGCTCGCACCGGTCGGCGGCGGTGCCGCCCCGGGGCGAGGCACCCGACGTGATCCGCGTCGTCGAAGGCGTCACCGGATCCGTACGGATGCGAACGACCATGCGCCCGCGCTTCGGCTACGGCTCCATCGCCCCCTGGTTCCACGAACAGGACGATCAGGTCGTCGCCGTCGCGGGACCGGACGCGGTCCGGTTGCGGACGCCCGTTCCGCCGCGGATACGGGACAGCGCCGCGCACGCGGAGTTCACCGTGGCCGAGGGACGACGGCTCCCGTTCGTGCTCACCCACAGCCCCTCGCACCAGTCCCCGCCCGCGCCCGTCGACGCGGACACCGCGCTCGCCGACACCGAGAAGTTCTGGGCGGAGTGGATCGCCGCGTCCCGGTGCCGGGGCGAATGGGCGGACGCCGTCCGGCGTGCCCTGATCACCCTCAAGGCACTCACCTACGCGCCGACCGGCGGCATTCTCGCGGCGGCGCCCGCGGTCTCGTCCGTCCGAAAAGGACTACCGCGGCGGCTCAGCAGCCACCGTGCGCGCACATTCCCCGCCACAGCAGGTCGGTGAGGTTCTCCGTCTGGCGCCGCCAGTCGCCGTTCGGGTCGAGGTAGAGCAGGCCACCGAGCCCGCGCAGGACCGTCTCCGGCTCCAGATCGGCGCGGACGGTGCCCGCCTCGACGTTCGCCTTCAGCAGGGTCGCGACCGCGCCGACCATCGCCTCGTAGGCGCTCGCGGGCAGTTCGCCCCGGGACGCCGTCGCGACGCGCAGGGCGTGGGCCAGGCCCCGCTTGGTCATCATGTAGTGCGCCAGGTGGTCGGTGGTCCAGGTCCGGAAGGCCTGCTCCGGGGCGTGCTTCTCGAGCAGCCTCGGCACGACGTCGACGAGGTGGCGCACTTCGCGCTGGTAGACCGCCAGGATGAGCGCTTCCGGCGTGGGGAAATGCCGGTACACCGTGCCGACGCCGACTCCCGCCTTCTTCGCGATGGCGTTGAACGACACCTCGCCCGAACAGGCCAGCGATTCCGCCGCGGTGGTGAGGATGCGCTCGTGGTTGCGCCGGGTGTCCGCACGCCGGTGACCGACCGGCCCCGCTGATCCCGCCGCCATCGTTCCTCCTGGTGCTCCGCCTGTCCTGCAATGTAATGCACGAACCCCGCGGGACCTGGAGTAACTCCGGGTGAGAATGTTCATTGCGAAGCGGATTTTTATCCGCTAGCCTCGGCGGACGAGCGAGAAGCGCAGCAGGATCCGGTTCCGCTCGTTCCTGAACGTCAGCTGTCTCCCCACCACCCTACGCCGTCAGGCCCTCCGCACGGATCGGCCGCGGGAAAGAGATCCAGTGGACATCTCACTCGAAGTCAATGGCAGGACCGAACATCTGAGTGTCGAGCCCGGCGTGACGCTGCTGGACGCGTTACGGGAACGGCTCTCCATCACCGGCCCGAAGAAGGGCTGCGACCGAGGTCAGTGCGGCGCGTGCACAGTGCACGTCGGCGACCGGACGGTGCTTTCCTGCCTCACCCTGGCCGCCACCGTGCGCCAGCCGGTGACCACCGTGGAAGCACTGTCCACAGAGGACGGACTGCACCCGGTCCAGCAGGCGTTCGTCGACCAGGACGCCCTGCAGTGCGGGTTCTGCACGTCCGGGCAGATCATGTCGGCGGTCGCGGCGGTCCGCGACGGCGTCGAGGACGTCCGGGAGTTCATGTCCGGCAACATCTGCCGCTGCTCGGCGTACCCGAACATCGTCGCGGCGATCGACCAGGCGAGGCGGGCCGATGCGTCCCTTTGACCTCACCGCGCCCACGACCGTCGAAGCCGCGCTCAGCGCGCCCGGCACGTTCCTGGCGGGCGGGACGACACTCGTCGACCTGATGAAGCTCAACGTCCTGACCCCGCCACGGGTGCTGGACATCAACGCGCTCCCGTTGCGCGGCATCGAAACCGAAGACGGACTGCGGATCGGCGCGCTGGAGCGGATGAGCGACATCGCCGCGCACCCCGGCGTGTATCCGGTGATCTCGCGTGCCCTGCTGCTGAGCGCGTCCCAGCAGCTGCGGAACATGGCCAGCATCGGCGGCAACCTCTTGCAGCGCACGCGATGCACGTACTTCCGCGACGTCGCCACCCCGTGCAACAAGCGCAAACCCGGCAGCGGCTGCCCGGCGATCTCGGGGGCCAACCGGATGCACGCGGTGCTGGGCACGAGCGACCACTGCGTGGCCACCCACGCCAGTGACGTCGCGGTCGCCCTCGTCGCGCTCGACGCGGAAATCCGGCTCGCCGGCGCCGATGGGGACCGTACCGTCAAGCTGGCCGACTTCTACCGCCTCCCCGGGGAAACCCCGGAGGTGGAGAACGAGCTGCGGTCCGGCGAGCTGATCACCGAGGTCGTCGTGCCCCGGCTGGCCTGGGCCACGCGGTCCACCTACGTCAAGGTGCGTGACAGGCAGTCCTACGAGTTCGCGCTCTGCTCCGCCGCGGTCGCGCTGGACATCCAGGACTCGGGAGGAGTAGGAGACCGGGGGGGGTGCCGGGGGGGGTGGGAACGGGCCGGGGGGGGGCCGCGGGTGGGA
>NZ_JBHYIK010000048.1:42212-51395 GCF_042739735.1 Amycolatopsis sp. NPDC059027
GTGTGTGACTGGCAGTCATACTGTCTCGCTCTATGCCCCGCCGCTGTGGCGCGGCACACCCCGGACTCGCGCGTCGTCGACGCGCGAGTGGCGGCCGGTGGCGTGGCGACCGTGCCGTGGCGGCTGCCGGAGGTCGAGGCGGCCCTGCGCGGCGCGCCCGCGACACTCGCCTCCTTCGAGGCCGCCGCGGCACTGGCGGCCGAAGGCGCGAAGCCGTTGGCCATGAACGGTTTCAAGGTGTCCTTGCTGAAGCGGACCGTGATCCGCGCACTGCTCGAACTGGCCGAGGGGAGCCACTGATGACCAGCAGGGTGGACGGCCCACTGAAAGTCACCGGCGGGGCCAAGTACGGGACGGACCACAACTTCGCCGGGATGGTGCACGGCTACGTCGTGCTCAGCACGATCGCCCACGGCGAGATCGAGGCCATGGACGTCACGGCGGCGAAGAGCGCTCCCGGCGTGATCGGCGTGTACTCGCCGTTCGACCCGCTGCAGCTGACCAGGCCGACCTCGATGTTCGGCGAGGTCTGGGTTCCCTTGCAGGACAAGGAAGTCACCTACTACGGTCAGCCGATCGGCTTCGTCGTGGCGGAGACCTACGAACAGGCCCGCGACGCGGCGATGCTGATCGAGGTCACGTATCACGAGCGGCCCGCGCTGACCTCGCTGGAGGACGGCCTCGCCACCGCCGAGGACGCCCCGCCCGCGCGCGACGGCGCTCCCCCGTCCCTCTCCGTGCTCGCGGAGGGCGTCGAGTCCATTGAGGACGCACTGGCGGCGAGCCCGGTGGTGATCGAGGCGACGTACTCCACCGCGCCCCAGCACCACACGGCGATGGAGCCGCATTCCGCGGTCGCGGTGTGGGACGCCGACGGCCTGACCGTCTACAGTGGAAACCAGGGCTCCGATCTCCAGGCGGCCGAGCTGGCCGGGGCGCTCGGCTTGGACCCGAAGTCGGTCCACGCGATCAACCCGTTCGTCGGCGGGGCCTTCGGCGGCAAGGCCATGACGTCCGCGCCCGCGTTCCTCGCGGCGGCCGCGGCCAAGGCGCTCGGCAAGCCGGTCAAGGCCGCGCTCAGCCGGGAGCAGGTCTTCACCGCGACCGCGGGGCGCGCCGCCACGGTCCAGAAGATCACGCTCGGCGCGGAACGGGACGGCACGCTGATCGCGCTGCGGCACGACTCGTGGTGCAGCACCCCGGCGGACCGGTCGTTCGTCGAGCCGACCTCGCACGGCACGTCGCGGGAGTGGTACGCCACGCAGAACCTGGCCATCAGCCAGAAGATGGTGCCGCTGCACATCCCGCCGACGACGTTCATGCGGGCGCCGGGCGAGGCGCCGGGGTCCTTCGCGCTGGAGAGCGCGATCGACGAGCTGGCGGTCGCGCTGGACATGGACCCGATCGAGCTGCGCCTGCGGAACAACTCGACGGCGCCGCCCGGCCGGGATCTGCAGTGGTCGAGCAAGCACCTCGACGAGTGCTTCCGCATCGGCGCGTCCCGGTTCGGCTGGGCCGGCCGCACACCGCGCGGCCGCACCGACGGCGACTGGCTCGTCGGCCTCGGCACGGCCACCGCGATGTTCCCCGCCCTGCGGTTCCCTGCCACGGTCGAGATCACGCTGCGGGCGGACGAGACGGCGGTGGTCTCGACGAGCGGGGCGGACCCTGGCACCGGGCTGCTGACCGTGCTTTCCCTGGTGGGCGCCGAATCGCTGGACATCCCGCAGGACCGGATCACGCCCCGGCTCGGTAACTCGGCTTACCCGCCCGGTGGTATTTCGGGCGGCTCGACGGCGACCGCGAGCGCGGGGACGGCGATCATGGTCGCCGCGGCCACGGTGATCGACGACCTGCTGAAGCTGGCGTCGGCCCCCGGCGCCCCGTTCGAAGGCGTGGAGGTCTCCTACGCGGACGGCCGCGTGCTGGGCGACGGCCGGTCGATGACGTTCGGCGAACTGCTGCGGGCACTGACCCGCGACTCGGTCACCGCGACCGGTTCGTCCGCCCCCGGCGAGGAGCTGACGAAGCACTCCTTCAGCTCGTTCGGCGCGCAGTTCTGCGAGGTGCGGGTGCACCGGTGGACGCGCGAGGCCCGGGTGTCCCGGCTGCTCGGCGTGTTCGACTCCGGCCGGATCATCAACGCGAAGGCGGCCCGCAGCCAGGCGATCGGCGGGATGATCTGGGGTGTGTCGGCCGCGTTGCACGAGGGCCTGGAGATCGAGGAGAACGGCAGGTTCGCCAACGCGGACCTCGCGAGTTACCTCGTTCCGGTGAACGCGGACATCCCCGAGGCCGACGTCCACTTCATCGAGTATCCGGACACGCTGCACAACGCCGTGGGCGCGAAGGGGCTCGGCGAGATCGGCATGGTCGGCATGGCGGCGGCGATCGCCAACGCCGTCTACAACGCCACCGGCGTCCGCGTCCGGCACATCCCCATCCAGCTCGAGGATCTCCTCGACGAGTGACGCACCCGGGTGCTACCGGCGCGCCCGCCGGTAGCACCCGGCCCCCGTTGCCCCCGAACGCCGATGGCTGGCAAGGTTCCCTTGATCATCGAGACAGGGAGCTATCCAGTGAGCCGTGTGCTGATCACCGGGGCGTCAGGCCGGATCGGCGGGTACCTCCGGACCCGGCTGCGCCGACCGGGCCGGACGTTGCGGCTGCTGGACACCGTGCCCGCCGAGGCGGCGGCCGAGGGCGAAGACGTCGAGATCGTGCCCGGTTCCGTCACGGACGCGGCCGTCCTGGCCGAGGCCTGCTCGGACGTGGACGCCGTGATCCACCTGGCCGGACACCCCCGGGAACACACCTGGCAGGAGATCCTGGCGGTCAACGTCGACGGCACCCGCACCGTTCTGGAGGCCGCGCGCCGGTGCGAGGTGCCGCGGGTGATCCTCGCGTCGAGCGGGCACGTGGCCGGATTCCGGGAGAACAAAGGGATCCTGCCCGCGGACAGCTCGCCCCGCCCGGACACCTACTACGGATTCGGCAAGGCCGTGCTGGAGGCGCTGGGCAGCCTGTATCACTCCCGGTTCGGCATGGACGTGCTCTGCGTGCGGATCGGCGCGTGCTTCCCGGACCCCGGCAACGCGCACGGGATGGAGCTGTGGCTGTCGCCCGACGACGCCGGCAGGCTGTTCGAGGCGTGCCTGGCCGCGCCGGAGCCCGGCTACCGGATCGTGTGGGGCGTCTCGGCCAACACCCGGGGACGATGTTCGCCGCGGGAGGCCGGGGAACTCGGCTACCGGGCCGTCGACGACTCCGAGCGGTTCGCCGGCACGCTGTCGCCGGACGACGATTCGACGTCCGTCTATCTCGGCGGCACGCTGTTCGTCACCACCGAACTGGGCGTGCCGATGCGGTGATTCACCCAGCCCGGACCCGGGAATCGCGGTGTTCATCCGGTGGGGTGGCCCGTTGCGCGGCGCGGTACCGGTGCCCGGTGTACCAGGCGATCGCTCCGCACAGCAGGGCGAGCACCGCGACCGCGACCAGGACGTCGGTCACCGACGACACGACGAGCGCGAGCACCAGCGGCCCGAGCAGGCCGCCGACCCGGTTGAAGAACGACACCGTGCCGGTGGTCCGGCCGCGGCGGCGGACGTCCGCGAGATCCGCCGCGATCGGCAGGAAGATCGCGGCCATGGTGTTGACCGCGAACAGCGCCGCCGCGAGCACGGCGGCGGACAGCCAGGTCACCGTCGAGGTCAGCCCGGACACCGTGAGCGCGAGCAGCACTCCCGCGGTGGTCACGGCCAGCCGGACCGCGAGCGGGATGGCGCCGAACCGGCGGTAGGCCAGCGTCAGCAGCACCGCGCACGGGACCATCGCCAGCGCCACCACCGTGAGCAGGGTGTTCGCGGTGGTCAGCGAGAGCCCGCCCGCCCTGGCGAGCGTGGGCACCCAGGTGGTCAGGCCGAACGTCAGCAGCCCGACGACCCCGGCGTAGAGCCACTGCAGGCGGGTCGTGAACGCGGTGCCAGCCGGTTCCGGCACGACGGGCCCGGCGTCGTCGTGCTGCGCGATCGCACGAAGCGCGCGTTCGGGCACCAGGACGGTGGCGAGGGCGAGCAGCAGCCCGATCGGGGCGCCGATGAGCCACAGCACCCGCCACCCGAAGGTCGGTTCCAGCCACAGCGCCGATCCCGACGCGATCAGGTACCCCAGCGCCGTGGCCACCATCGACAACGCGGCGACGACCGGACCGCGCGAACCACCGGGGAACAGGTCCGCCAGGATCGTGACGAGCATCGGCGCCAGCCCGCCGACCGCGATGCCCATCAGGAAGCACATCGTCACGTTGCCGCCGAACGAGGGCATGCACCCGCACATGCTCGTCGCGGTGAACCCGAGCGTGGCCAGCAGATACGAGCCGCGCCTGCCGATCTGGTCGGCCAGCCTGCTGAACACCAGCGCCCCGGTCGCGGTGCCGGACAGCCCGCCGACGGCCAGCAGCGCGGCGGTGGACGCGCCGATCCCGTACTCCGCGCGCATCCCGGGAATGACGAACCCGAGCGTCGAGGTCTTGCTGATGTCGATCGTCAGCGCGGTCGTCGCGACGAACGCCACGAGCCCGCGCCCGCGAACCCCGGTCCGCGCGGTAGCCACCGGAGCCCGCCGGGGACCACGCAGCAGCACTCCGGTCAGCACCACCAGGATCCCCGCCCCGGCGAGGAACATCTCCGGCATGTCCGGGAGCGGCATCCCGCGCAGTTTCGGGCCCATGTCCATGCCCATTCCCATGCCCGTGTGGCCGGGCTGGAAAGCACGGACGAACCCGACGACCGAGCACACGACGACCAGCACCACCCCGGCGCCGACGAGCACCCTGGCGGGCCCGCCTTCCCCCCGCGTCACCGCCGTCACGCCGCCCCCTCGACTCCGGTGCCGGATCTCTCGCCCACCTTAGGCCCGCCGGGGCGGACGGGGCCATGGTCCGGACCGGATCCGGCAAGGGCGAAGATCTTTCACCGCCGTCCGGGGCCGAATCCGGCGTAACGAGTCGGCAGCGGTCGCGCGAGACGGGTTTGCGATCTTGACCACGGGGTAATTCCCGATCATGGACCCCAGGCTGTGGCGCCTGCTGGTCACCGGTTCGCTCCGGCTGTTCCTCGCCTGCACCGCGCCGACCGTCATCCAAGCGCCGGTCCTGATCGGGATCCTCGGCGTGCTCGTCGCCCTGCTCGTGCCCGCGCCGGCGCGGTTACGCCCGTTCAGCAGAACGGTGGCGCCGGCGGCTTCCCGTGACCAGCGCCCGGATTCCCCTGCCAGGTAACGAAAAGCGATCAGCCGTCCATCGCGGGGTCGCGCGGAATGACGAAAGCGCGGAGCACGGCCGCGTCCGCGGAGATCTCCCGCCACGGCCCTGGCAGTTCCAGCACGGCCAGCGCGCACGTCGGGAACTTCGTACGGACCCGGACGAGTGCGTCCCCTTCGGCCGATCCGGCGAGCTCAACGGTCACCTCGCTGACTCCGGGCTCGTGCCCGACGAGCAACAGTGTCTCGACCTCTTCGCCGGTTTCCCTGGCCACCGCCAGGAAGTCGCCGAGCCCGGCACCGTACAGCCGTTCGTCGTGGACGACCGGGGGCGAGGCGCCCAGCGCCCCGCCCGCGAGCCGCCAGGTCTCCCTGGTCCGCCGCGCGGTGGAACAGACCACTCTGTCCGGGACGAAACCGTTGCGCGCCAGCCAACGCCCCGCGCGGGGCGCGTCGCGAAGGCCCCGCGCGGCCAAGGGACGCTCGTCGTCGGCGACGCCGTCGGGCCACGCCGACTTCGCGTGCCGGAGAACGATCAGCCGCCGCATTGCTCCATTCTCCCCGTTTTCACAGCGCTCGCACAGCGCGCGCCGAGGTTCTCACAGAAACGTGTGGTCGGATGCGGACACCACAGCGTTGACCGAATGGGGGAACCACGATGTCCGGGCCGCTTCCCGCCGACGCCGGTCCCGTCCCCGGTTCGCCGCGGAAGTACCGGCCGGAACTGCAGGGACTGCGCGCGCTCGCCGCGTCGCTGGTGGTCATCTACCACGTCTGGCTGAGCCGGGTCTCCGGCGGCGTGGACGTGTTCTTCCTGATCTCCGGTTTCCTGATCACCGGCCAGCTCTTCCGGGCTGCGGGCCGCGGCCGGATCGCGTTCCGCCCGCTGTGGGGCCGGATGATCAAACGCCTGTTCCCTGCCGCGCTGACCGTCCTCGTCGCCGTCGCGGGCGTCGGCATCCTGGTGCTGCCGCAGGACCGCTGGTTCCAGACCATCAAGGAGATCTTCGCGTCCGCGTTCTACGTGGAGAACTGGCGGCTGGCCGCGGATTCGGTCGACTACTTCGCCCAGCACAACACCGCCAGCGTGGTCCAGCACTACTGGTCGCTGTCCATCCAAGGCCAGTTCTACCTCGTGTGGCCGCTTTTGGTGGCACTGGTCGCTTTCCTCGCGACACGGATACGTCGTTCACTGCGCGCCACGCTCTTCGTCACGCTCGCGATCGTCTTCGCCGCTTCCCTCGCCTACTCGGTGCATCTCACTTCGGCCAATCAACCACTCGCGTACTTCGACTCCTTCACCCGGGTGTGGGAATTCGCGCTCGGCGGACTGCTCGCGCTCGGGATCGACGCGATGTCCCTGCCGCGCCCGGCCCGGGTGCTGTGTGGCTGGCTCGGCGTCGCCGGGCTGGCGGTCTGCGGGATCGTGCTCGACGTCGGCAGCGTCTTCCCCGGCTACGCGGCCCTCTGGCCCACCGGCGCCGCGGGCCTGGTGATCCTCGCCGGTGCCACCGGAAGCCGCTGGGGCGCCGACCGGATTCTCGCCTCGCGGCCGTTCGAGTATCTCGGCAACCTCAGCTACGGGCTCTATCTGTGGCACTGGCCGGTGCTGATCTTCTACCTCGTCGCCAGGGACCGCGAACGCGTCGGGCTCGCCGGCGGCGCCTTCGTCATCGGTGTCTCCGTACTGCTCGCGGCGCTGACGTACCACCTCGTCGAGCACCCTGTCCGCACGTCGGCCATCGGCGTCCGCACCCGGTGGGGCGCCTACCGTTTCGGCATCGCGGCGCTGGTGCCGGTGGTGCTCGTCGCGGGGTCGTGGCAGGTGGTCAGCGCGAAGAAGGCCGATTTCGCCATCGATCTCGACGACCCCGCGCATCCCGGCGCGCAGGCACGGGCGCCGGAGGCGCCGAAACCCGTCACGCCCAGCACGGTGGTGCCGCCGATGATCGCCATCCCGAACGACTGGGGCGGCATCGCGGACGCCTCCTGTGTCAAGTCCGCCCGCGACCAGAGCCTCGAGATGTGCACCAGCAAGACCACCGGAACGCCGGCGAAACGCATTGTCGCGGTCGGCGACTCGCACATCCAGCAGTACCTCGCCGCGCTCAAACCCCTTGCCGAGCAACACAACTACCAGATCACGTTCATGCTCAAGGGTGCCTGCCCGTTCTCCACCACCTCCGACGCGATGCCGGGCGACAAGGGCTGCACCGACTGGAACGCCGCCGCGGCACAGGAAATCATCGCCCTGCGCCCGGACGCGGTGTTCACGCTCGCCAGCCGTGACGTCCGCGCGGGCCTCACCGAACAGACCCCGCCCGGGTTCGTCGCGCAGTGGCGCGCCCTCGACCGCGCGGGCATCCCGGTGGTCGCGGTCCGGGACAACCCGCGGTTCGACTTCTCCCCCGCCGCCTGCGTCGAATCCCGCGGCCGCAAGGCACCGGAGTGCAGTGTCCGGCGAGACCGGCTGTTCGCCCCGACGCCGCCCTACCGCAAGGCCGCCGACGTCCCGCCGAACGTTTCGTTCCTCGACTTCAGCGACTACTTCTGCGGCACGCTGTGCAGCCCGGTCGTCGGGAACGTGCTGGTGTACATGGACGACAACCACGTCACCGCGACGTTCATGACCACCCTGTCCCCCGCGCTCGACGGGGCCATGACCTCGGCACTCGGCTGGTAGCTAGTCCACCGGTCGCCCCGCGTTGCCGACCGGGCGGACCACCTTGTGCGGGAACCGCCGTTCGACGTGCTCCTGCGCGGACGATCCGGGATGGACGTACACGGGTTCCACCTTGTCCTGCAAGGGCCGCAGCACGTCGGCCATGAACGCGCGGCGGTCGTCGAGGTACGGGCCGAGCACGTCCTCCCCTGCCGGGCAGACGGCCATGCAGTACGCGGCCTTGTAGTTGGCCTTGAAGGAAAGGCTCTGCCACATCGACGCGTTCTCGGAGTCCGAGACGCGAGTGCGGAAGTCCTTGCCGTCGGCGCTGTCGGCCACCGTCTCGACCCAGTCGGTGAACCCGCCCATGAACTCGCGGTAGTTGTGCGTCGCGCACGCGACGACGTCGAACTCGCCGTCCTTCCCGATCGCGCCCACCGGGCACGCGGCGACGCACAACTTGCACTCCAGGCAGGGGTTGTAGTCCAGCGCCTCCCCGTACGCGCTGACCTCCGCGTCCACCAGGAGCGTGGCGAGCAGGACGAAGTTGCCGAACCGCGGGTGGATGACGTTGCGGTGCACGCCCATCGCGCCGAGCCCGGCGGCGACCGCCACCGTCTTGTGCGCCACCACCCAGATCCGTCCCGGGTAGTGCTCCATCTCCATCGGGAACGTCGCCGACGGGTTGAGCGCGCGATGGCCCGCGTCCTGCAGCGCGCGGACGATCCGGTGGCCCGCCTCGTTGATGATCTCGCCGCTGCGATGGAACTCCTGGTTGGCCACGCTGCGCGCGGGCGTCCGCACGTTGTCGCGGTTCATCCGCACCACCAGCGAGATCAACGTCTTCGTGCCGGGCAGCGCGCCGAGCACGTGCTTGCGCTCGCCTTCGAGGTCCGGATGGTCGAGCGGCACAGCGGCCATGTCGTCGGCACCCGCCTCCAGGCACACCTTCCGCAACCATCCGGCGTCGATCACGGCGGGTTCCGGGGGCTGCGCCGCCCGGCGGGCCAGCACGTTCCGCACGGACGGATGCCCGGCCAGTTTCGACGGCAGCTTCCGCTCGCTCACGCTCACCCCTTGTCAGTCAGTTGGAAAACAAAACTGACAGTAACCCGAGGTTAGTTGGAAAACAAGACTCACTGCCTCGCCCGGACGAGCTGAAGGGGGGGTTTGAAAAACGGATATTGAGGGGAAACACCCAACAACACCACCCCCGGGGTCCACCCCCCCCGGGGAGGTTTTAGAGAGCGCGCCGGTGT
>NZ_JBHYIK010000048.1:51405-70568 GCF_042739735.1 Amycolatopsis sp. NPDC059027
TTTCAGACACATAAACACCCCCCCCCCCCCCCCCCGAGCCGTAGTTTGGCTCCACTCACCCCGCGACTCGCCCACCCCCCCCCAAACCCCCCCACGCCGGGTGTCACACCGCGACGGGGAGTTTTGCCGGGCCGCGCAGGTTGATGCGGCCGTTCCACTCGATGTCCCCGTCGAACCTGAGGTCCGGGAAGCGGCCCACCAGCCGTTCGATCGCGACACGTCCTTCCAGCCGGGCCAGCGCCGCGCCGAGGCAGTGGTGCGGACCGGCCCCGAACGAGACGTGCTGCCGGGCGTCCGCGCGGTCGATCCGGAGCAGGTTCGCGTCCTCGCCCCAGAACCGCTCGTCGCGGTTGGCAGAGCCGAGGCAGGCGAGCACGAAGGTGTTCGCCGGGATTTCCTTGCCCCGCACGACATGCGGCGCGGTGGTGACCCGCCGGGTCTGCTGCACCGGGCTGTCGTAGCGGAGGAACTCCTCGACGGCGTTGCCCGCCAGCTCCGGCCGGGCGCGCAGCAGCGCGAGCTGATCCGGGTTCCGCAGCAGCGCGACTGTCCCGTTCGCGATCAGGTTGACCGTGGTCTCGTGCCCGGCGATGTAGAGCAGGGCGACCTGCGCGATCAGCTCGTCGTCGCCGAGCTTGTCCCCCTCGTGCTCGGCGGCGATGAGCGCGCTCAGCAGGTCGTCGGCCGGATGCTCGCGTTTCCAGGTGAGCACCTCCCTGATGAGCGCGGCGATCTCGTCGCTCGCCTCGGAGATGGCCCGGATGGTCTCCTCGTCGGCGACCACCTCGAGCGAACGGACCAGGGTGCCGCTCAGCTCGCGGATGCGCTCGTGGTCGGTCGGTGGCATGCCGAGCATCCGCGAGATGACCGTGAACGGCAGCGGGAACGCCAGCGTCTCGGAGAGATCCACCCATCCGGCGGCGGCGATCCCGTCGAGCAGGGAGTCGACGATCCCGGTGATCTCGGGTTCCATCGCCGCCACCGAACGCGGCGTGAACACCTTCGTCACCAGCGAGCGCAGCCGCGTGTGGTCGGGCGGGTCGCGGTCCAGCATCGAGAGGTTGAGGATGGTCACGCCGTCCTCGCTCAGCTGATCGTGCTGCGCCCGGAACTCGGGATCGGTGACCAGCCGCTCGTCGACCGAGAGGCCCGCGCGCAGGATCGCCGCCACGTCCTCGTATTCCGTGAGGAGCCAGAAGCCGAACGGGTGCTGGTGCACCGGGTCGGCCGTCCGCATGCGCTGGTACGCCGGGTACGGGTCGTCGGTGAAGCCGGGCTCGAACGGGTTGAACAGCAGTTCCGTGTCGGTCATCGCTGCCTCCTGAAGGCTGTTCGCCTCATGCCGTGGCCGCGCCACGGGCGGCGAAGAGAGGGCACCACCGCGGCATCCGGCGGTGGCGCGGAGCCTGGTGCGCCGCCGGGATCCGTCCCGGGTCCAGGCGGACCCCGGTCGCCTGGTACAGCCGCCCGCGGTGATGGTCGTCCAGCTCGGCCAGCGCCGGATGACCGGTGCACGCGTCCAGGAGCAGCCGCGCCGCGGGCATGACCGCGGCGAGTTCGTGCCACAGCCGGACGAGCGCCGCGTGGACGTCCGCGGGATCCTCCTCCAGCACGGCGTCCAGGCGCGCGTCGAACGCCCGGTACCACCGGAACTGCACCTCCCGCAGGAACCCGTCGAAGCCGCCGAACTCCGCGTCCAGTTCGGCCCGCCGTCCTGCCGGGATCACCGGCAGCCCTGACTCCGCGATTTCCCCCAGCACCGCCTGGACCACCCGCTGGCGGCGGTGCAGCTCGTTCCACGACATACCCCTGCACCTACTCCGTGTCGGAAACATACACTGCGTATGTCGTATACTCCGCGCATGCCTTCTGTCAAGAGCCGGCGCGAGCAGTACTCGCAGGCGACCAAGGCCGCGCTGATCGAAGCGGCCACCCGGCGGTTCGCCGAACACGGCTTCGCGGGGACCTCGCTCGAGGACGTCGCGGCCGACATCCAGGCCACCCGTGGCGCGGTCTACCACCACTTCTCGAACAAGACGTCGTTGTTCCGGGCGGTGTTCGACGAACTGGAAACCGGGATGATGCGCCAGGTCACCGAATCGCGGGAGAACTCGGCGGATCCGTGGCAGGCCGCGCTCGCGGCCATGGCGAAATTCCTCGACCAATGCTGTGACCCGGTCTACGGGCGGGTGGTCTGGCAGGAGGCGCCCATCGCGCTCGGCTGGCGCGAATGGCAGGAATGCGAGGCGCAGTACGCCTACGGCTTCATCGAGCAAATCCTGCGGGAACTCGTCGACAACGGCGAAGTCCGGCCGTTGCCCCTCGAACCGACGACCCGCATCACCTTCCACATTCTCGGCACCGCGGGAATGGCACTCGCCGAAGCGTCCGAAGAGGACAAACCGAGGATCAGGGCCGAGTACGCCGAAGTCATCGGGCAGCTGATCAGCGGCATCCGGGTCGAGCGACCGTCCTGACCGGACACGAGAAAAGGGCGGGTGCCCCGCGCAAGCAGGACACCCGCCCCTCGTGGTGCGTTACCGGAACAGCTCAGCTCTTCGAGCCGCCGATCTGCTCCTTGACCCAGGCCGCGTGCGCGGTGACGTCGGTGTAGATACCGGCCTTCTCCGGGCAGTTCGCCGTCTGCCCCCGGCTGGTCGCGCCGACCAGCGCCCACTTGTCGCCGTCCTTCACCACGGCAGGCCCGCCCGAATCGCCGTAGCAGGCGCTGACCTTGCCACCCTGGTTGTCCATGCACAGCTCGGTCTTGGCGTCGAAGTCACCACAGGCACTCGCCGCCGCGATCTTCGTGTCGACCTGCTGCAACTTGACCGGAGCCTCGCCGCAGCCCCGGGTCGGACAGGTCTGACCCCAGCCGATCTCCCGCACCGCCGCGCCCTCCTTGGGCTTGGCCGAGGCGATCGAGATGGGGGCCGTCTTCACCGGCTTGGCCAGGTGCACCAGGGAAATGTCGTAGTTCCCCTGCCCCTGCCAGCTCCACTTCGGATGCGGGATGAACTTGTCCACCGCGACGACCTCGCCACCCTTGGTCCGGTCGGTGCTGCCGATGCGGTACTGCCACTGCGCCGGGTCCTCGACGCTGTTGTCCTGATTGGTCACACAGTGCCCCGCCGACACCAGCCACTGCTCGGCGATCAGCGAAGCACCGCAGTTGTGCTGCCCGTCCTTGGTCTGCATGGACGCCATGAACGGATAGGTCTCCGTCGCGTCACTTCCGCCGATGATGAACGGCTGCACCCCGCCGTCCGGCGCCGGTGCGGCGGCGGCCGGGGTGACGAAACCGAGAAGCGCGGCGGACGCGGCCAGCAATCCCGCGACCATGGACCGTTTCCTCATAAGATCCCCTTCCTTTCCTTGCGGTCAGTTATTTTCACCCTGATCGCAGAGGACGTTAGGGGGCGAGCGCACGACCTCGGTACCTACGATCGTCGGAACCGGTCTTTACTATCGAATACCCCGTGAACCGTAACCGGAATCAGCCGGAAGAATCCTCTGTGGACAGATTTACCCCGGTCCTCCGGCACGAGACGAAAGTAGGGGAACGCGAATCCCGTTCCCCGCTTGGCCATTATTGGGACGCCCGTACCGCCGCGAGAACATCGTCGGTGGCCGGGTCGAGAATGTCGTCGAAATCGTGGTGCCGGGCAACGTACTTCGCGACGAACGGGCAGACCGCCACGATCCGCCCGCCGTCGGCGCGGGTGAGTTCGAGGGCCCGCGCGATCAGCGCGCTCGCCAGGCCCCGCCCCGCGAACCGCTCGTCGATTTCGGTGTGGAAGAAGACCCGCCGTCCCTCGTGCTCGAGGAACTCGGCGAACCCGGCGGCCTCGCCGTCGGCGGTGATCTCGTACCGGTCCTTCTCGGCCGATCGGGTGACCACGACGTTCTGCTGCTCTGCCATGGCCTCAGCCTAGGCCGGGCCCCGCGGCTACGCTCGGCCATGAGACCGGCACGACGCCGGCCGCAGGCGCACAGGAGAGCGGATGAGCAACCTCGAAACCACACCCGCGGAGCTGACCTGCGCCGGCGACGGCGAAACCGCGCCCGGCCTGGTCCTCACCCCGCGCGAGGTGCCGCTCGGCGGGCCGCGCGGGATGACCGTGCGCCGGACGCTGCCCCAGCGGGCCCGGTCGCTCATCGGCGCCTGGTGCTTCGCCGACCACTACGGGCCCGACGACGTCTCCGGCACCGGCGGGATGCGGGTCGCCGGGCATCCGCACACCGGGCTGCAGACGGTGTCCTGGCTGTTCGACGGCGAGGTCGAGCATCGCGACACGGTCGGCACCCACGCGCTCGTCCGCCCCGGCGAGGTCAACCTGATGACCGCGGGCAACGGCATCGCGCACTCCGAGTACTCGACCCCGGCCACCAAGGTCCTGCACGGCGCTCAGCTGTGGGTGGCGCTGCCCGAGCGGCACCGGTTCGCCGCGCCCGCCTTCGAGCACTACGCACCGCCCGTGGTCGACCACGACGGCGCGCGCGTGCTCGTCTTCCTGGGCTCCCTGCTCGGCAGCTCGTCGCCGGTGCACACGTTCACCCCGTTGCTGGGCGCCGAAATCACCCTGCGCGCGGGCCGGGAGCTGCGGCTCGACGTCGATCCCGCCTTCGAACACGGCGTGCTCGTCGACACCGGAGAGGTCCGCGCCGCCGGTGTCACCGCGGGACCGGGCCACCTCATCTACCAGCCGACGGGCCGCCTGCGGCTGGACCTCGTGGCGGCACCGGACCGCGATGCCCGCGTGCTGCTGCTCGGTGGCGAACCGCTGGGCGAGAAAATCGTCATGTGGTGGAACTTCATCGGCCGATCGCACGAGGACATCGCCGCCTACCGCGAGCAATGGCAGGCGGAGCGGGCGAACCCCGGCACGGACGAAGCCCGGTTCGGCGCGTTCCCCGCGCAGTGGGTGGAAACGCTCGCCGCGCCGGAACTGCCCCACGCGCGGCTGCGCACGCGAGGATGACGCCCGCTCAGCCCGGGAGGTCGCCGATCTCCCACAGCCCCAGCGCTTTGTCCGCGTAGGCGCCGTCCTCCTCGGTGCAGCCTTCGAGGAGGACGGCCGGCGGCTCGGGGAAACCGAACGGCTCCCGGCACAGGTTCAGCGGCCGCCAATCCCCCGTCGGGATGTCGGTGTTGGTGGTCAGCTCGACGAACGTGGTGGTCAGCAGGTAGCGGGACCCGCTGCGCTTGAGGTTCTCCACGGCCCGCCGGATGTCGTCGAAGCTCAAGTGCACCAGGCAGTCCCGGCACAGCACCGCGTCCGCCTTCGGGAGCGGGTCCGCGGTCAGGTCCAGGACCTGGAACTCCCGCGTGCCGTCGCGCCCGTACCGCTCGGTGTTGCGGTCCACCAGCTCGGCGACGATGTCCCCGCCGACGTACCGTTCCACGCCGAGATCGACGCCGCTCAGCCACCCGAAGTCACCGCACGGCAGGTCGAGCAGCGTGCGCACGCCGAAGCGGCTCAGCAGCTCCGGAAGCCGGACGCGCAGCTCGCGAGTCTGTTCGAGTTCCGATCCCTGTCCGGACACCGAATCGTCCGAACCCCACAGATTGTTCCGGAAGATATGGGTGAAGCGCTCCCGGGTGCCCATCCGCGCGAGTTCGTCGGCGTGCTGTTCGTAACTGCGCTGTGCCACCGTGATCGGCCGATCGTCCATGTCGCCACCATACTGATCACCGGCGGGAAAGCGCTCCCTTTTCCGGCCCCTCGGCTACCGCGGCACGGCCGCTCGCACGGGACGGCGGGAAAAGCGCAGGGCACCGTCGTCGATCTTGCCGTACCGCAGGTTCACGACGTCGTGCGCGTAGCTCATGCCGAGCTGCCACGGGGCACGCGAACCGGCGCGCGGGAACTCGGCGATGGAACGCCGCACGTAGCCCGCGTCGAAGTCCATCAGCGGCTGTTCGGTGACCGACGGGTCGTCGTTGACCGGGACGAACTGGTCGTACCCTCGGGTGTCGAGATACCGCAGCAACCGCACGACGAATTCGCTGACGAGGTCGGCCTTGAGCGTCCACGACGCGTTCGTGTAGCCGATCGTGAACGCGAAGTTCGGTACGCCGGACAGCATCATTCCCTTGTACGCCATGGTTTCCGGAAGTTCGACCGCGCGTCCGTCGACGGCGAGCCGGATGCCGCCGAAGGCCAGCAGCCGCAGCCCGGTCGCGGTGACGACGATGTCCGCGTCGAGTTCGGTGCCGGATTCCAGGCGCAGCCCGGACTCGGTGAACGTCGCGATCCGATCGGTGGCCACCGACGCGCTCCCCCGCCGGATCGCGCGGAACAGGTCGCCGTCGGGCACGAGGCACAGCCGCTGGTCCCACGGCTGGTAGCGCGGCTTGAAATGTGTGTCGACGTCGTAGCCGGACGGCAGCAGCCGGGTGTTCGCCCGGCGGATCAGCGCACGCACCAGCCCCGGGCGCCGCCTGCTGAGCTGGTAGAACAGCGTCTGGCTCAGCACGTTCTTCCACCGCGCGATCGGATACGCGCGCCGGGCGCCGAGCAGGCTCCGCAGCCGGTTGGCGAGCGCGTCCTCGGCGGGCAGCGCCATGATGTAGGTCGGCGACCGCTGGAGCATCGTCACGTGGGCGGCCTTGTCCGCCATCGCCGGGACCAGGGTCACCGCGGTGGCGCCACTGCCGATCACGACGACCTGCTTGCCGGCGTGGTCAAGGTCGTCGGGCCAGTGCTGGGGATGCACGACCGTCCCGCCGAACCGCTCGATGCCGGGGAATTCCGGCGTGTGGCCCGCGTCGTAGTGGTAGTAGCCGCTGCACAGGTACAGGAAGTTCGCGGTCAGCGTCACGGTTTCGCCGTCGTGGACGGCTTCCACGGTCCAGCGAGCGTCCTCTGTGGACCATTCCGCCCGCACGACGCGGTGCCCGAACCGGATGTGCCGGTCGATGCCCGCCTCGGCCGCGGTGTCGCGGACGTAGCGCAGGATCGACGGACCGTCCGCGATCGCCTTCGCCTGTGTCCACGGCCGGAACCGGTAGCCGAGCGTGTGCATGTCCGAGTCGGATCGCACGCCCGGGTAACGAAACAGGTCCCACGTCCCGCCGATGGCGTCGCGGGCTTCGAGGATCGTGTACGTCCGCTTCGGGAAGGCCGAGCGGAGGTGGTGTGCCGCGCCGACGCCGGAGAGCCCAGCTCCGACGATCAGCACGTCGACATGTTCGGTCGTCATCGCACGGCCTCCTGGGTCTGGACGGCTTGAGCAGGCGCCGCCACCTCGGCGGTCCGGCGGCGGACGACGGCAAGGCCGCCCTTCCCGGGAGCGTAGGCTATCCCGCGCGAATGCCAGCGCTCGTCGCGCTCGTTCGTCGGCACCAGCGTGTACTCGCGCAGCAGCGTCCGCAGCACGACGTTCAGCTCCATGTTCGCGAAGGCCGCGCCGATGCATCGCCGGGCCCCGCCACCGAACGGGATCCACTGGTAGAGGTCCGGCCGCGTGCCGACGAA
This sequence comes from Amycolatopsis sp. NPDC059027, assembly GCF_042739735.1. Lineage (NCBI taxonomy): Bacteria > Bacillati > Actinomycetota > Actinomycetes > Pseudonocardiales > Pseudonocardiaceae > Amycolatopsis > Amycolatopsis sp. NPDC059027. The sequence goes on from NZ_JBHYIK010000048.1 coordinate 58,887, forward strand.
GCGGGACGGGTCGAACGCCCGCGCGTTCGGGAAGATCCTTTCGTCATCGTGGATCAGCGCGATGCTGACCAGCACCGCGTGCCCCTTCGGCAGCGTCCACCGGCCGAGCCGGAGGCTGTCGGCCTTGACCTGCCTCGACGTCAGATCGATGACCGGCCGGGTGCGCTGCACTTCGAGGATCGTCGCCTCCCGGAACTCCTTGCCGCCCGCGTCGGTCTCCTCGACGAGGTCACGCAGCACCGCCGGATGGCGGCGCAGCCGTTCGACCGCCCAGGCCAGCGTCGTCGCCGTCGTCTCGTGCCCGGCGGTGAGCAGCGTGAGCAGCTGATCGGCGATCTCGCCGTGGCTCATCGCGGAACCGTCGTCGTAGCGGCTCTGCAGCATCAGGGCGAGGACGTCGTCGCGTCCGTCGAGGTTTTCGTCGTGGGACGCCTTGACGATCAGCCGTTCGACGATCGCGTCGTACTCGCGCCGCATCGCCCGGAACCGGCCCCACGGGCTCCACCGTGCCTCGCCGAACTTCGGCACCGGGACCACGGCCAGCCGCGAACCGAGGGTGACGAAGGGCGGCAAGAGGTCGCGCAATCGGGAGAGCTCGGCGCCCTCGGCGCCGAAGACCGCGCGCAGGATGACGTTGAGCGTGATCCGCATCATCGAGGGCAGCGTCGCGAACGGCCGCTCTTCCGGCCACGAAGCCATTTCACTCAGCGTTTCCGCTTCGACGATCTTCTCGTAGGCGCCGAGACGGCGGCCGTGGAACGGCGGGACGAGGAGTTTCCGCTGCTGCCGGTGCTCCTCGCCGGACAACGCGAAGAACGAGCGAGGGCCGAGCACTCTGCCGAGGTTCACTTCGAGGTTGTCGGCGACCTCGGGGCCGGTCATGAACAGCTGCTTGATCTCGGCGGGATCGCTGATCACCACGGCGCGGCCGAAGATCGGGACGTGCACGGTGAAGGCGTCGCCGTAGCGGTCCCGCAGCCGGCGCATCCCGCGCAGCGGCATCGTCAGCGCGTACGCGCCCTGGAAGGCGCGCGGCGCCGAAGGGCCAGGAGGAAGCTTGACAGTCGTCATCGAGCCGACACCCTTCTCGGCGTGGTACGTCAACGTACCGTCGGTACGGTACGCCGGAGTACCATTGCCGCACAAGAGCTTCTCGGGGACGGGAGGTATAGCGTGACCCCGGTGACGACCGCTCGACAGCGCCATGCCGAGACGATGCCAGCGTCCGAGGAAGCCGGGAAGTTCCGCCAGCGGCTGCTCGACGGCCTCGCCGCGTCGATCGTCGAGGACGGCTACCGGGACACCACCATCGCCGGCATCGTCCGCCGCGCGCGCACTTCGCGCCGGACGTTCTACGAGCACTTCTCCAGCAAGGAAGCGTGTTTCGTCGCCCTGCTCGCCGACGCGAACGCCGAGATGGTGCGGCAGATCGCGGCCGCCGTCGACCGGAGCGCGCACTGGGAAAGCCAGGCGCGGCAGGCGATCGAGGCGTGGATCGCCTGCGCGGAGTCCGAGCCCGCGCTCACGCTGAGCTGGATCCGCGACGTCCCGTCACTCGGCGCCGCGGCCCGTCAGCTGCAGCGCGACACGATGGAAGCGTTCATCGTCATGATCCAGACGTTGTGCGACACCGCCGAATGGCGGGACGCCGGGATCGGGCCGGTACCGCGGCAGCTCGCGATCATGCTGCTCGGCGGGTTACGCGAGCTGACCGCGAGCACCGTCGAGGACGGCGGCCGGATCGGCGACCTCACCGAGGTCGCCGTCCACGCCACCATCGCCCTGCTCGGCCCGCGCCCCTAGCCTCACACCGTCGCGGGGGTCTCCTGGGCCAGCAGCTCGCGCACCCGCGGGACGACCTCGGTGCCGTACAGCTCGATCCCGGTCATCATCCGTTCGTGCGGCAGCGTGCCCTGCGAGTACTTGAGGTCGAAGCGGTCCGCGTCCAGTGCCCGGACGGTCCGCGCGATCTTCCTGGCCACCGTCTCCGGCGAACCGACGTGCAGCGCGCCCTCGTGGACGTCGGCCTCGAACTTCTCCCGCGTCAGCGGCGGCCAGCCGCGCTCGGCGCCGATGCGGTTCATGATCACCCGCGTGTGCGGCCACAGCGTCTCGATCGCCTCTTCGTCGGTCTCGGCGACCAAGCCCGGCGAGTGCACGGCCACCGGCAGCGGCTCCTTGCCGAACTGGTCCAGCGCCCGGTGGTAGAGGTCGACGTACGACGCGAAGCGGACCGGGTCGCCACCGATGATCCCGAGCACCAGCGGGAAGCCGTACTTCGCCGCGCGGACCACCGACTCCGGGCTGCCGCCGACACCGACCCAGGTGCGGATGTGCCCGCTCTCGGTCTTCGGGTACACGTGCTGGTTACGCAGGGCGGCCCGCAGCTCGCCTTCCCAGGTCACGGGCTCTTCGGTGAGCAGCTTCGCCATCAGGTCGAGCTTTTCCGAGAACAGCTGTTCGTAGTCGCCGAGGTCGTAGCCGAAGAGCGGGAACGACTCGGTGAACGAACCGCGGCCGAGGATGATCTCCGCGCGGCCGCCCGAGATCGCGTCGAGCGTGGCGAACCGCTCGAACACGCGCACCGGATCGTCCGAGCTGAGCACGGTGACCGCGGTGCTCAGGTGGACACGCTCGGTACGGCTCGCGATGCCCGCGAGCACCACCTCGGGCGCGGAGATCGCGTAGTCGTCGCGATGGTGCTCACCCACGCCGAAGTTGTCGAGGCCGACCCGGTCGGCGAGGACGCCCTCCTCGATCACGTTCCGGATCACCTGTCCGTAGGGAAGACGCTCCCCGGCGGCGTCGACCGTGACGTCACCGAAGGTGTCCACCCCGAATTTCACGTTCTTGGCCATCTCGTCTTCCCCTGTCGATCGTGCTGTTAGATGCTTCGTCAAGCAACTACACTACCGCCATGCCTTCTTATTCCCGGCCGGCCCAGCCCCTCACCCCCGCCGAGGAGACGCTGTTCCGTACCTGGCTGCGGGCCGCGCGGCTGATCCACCGCGCGTTCGACGAGGATCTGGCGCGTGAGCAGCGGATGTCGCTGCACGAGTACAGCGTGCTGATGCACCTGTCGGAAGCGCCGGAACGCCGCCTGCGCATGGGCGAGCTGGCCGCGGCCGTCGAGATGTCGTTGAGCGGGATGACCCGGCTGGTCACCCAGCTGGAGCGGCTCGGGTTCGTCGAGCGGTGCCGGCTGGAGTCCGACGGCCGCGGCGCGAACGCCGTCCTCACCGACCGCGGGTTCGCCCGCCTCGAAGAGGCCTACCCGACACACCTCGCCAGCGTCCGGCGGCACTTCGTCGACCACCTCGACGGACTCGACATCGCCGAGCTGACCCGCGCCCTGGACGCCTGCGCGGACAGCACCTCGGCGTAATTCGTTCGCGGGTGCCACCGCGTCGTCGTTATGCTCGCCGTGTCCATCGTGGATTCGTCTACCGGGCCCGCGGCTTCAAAGCCCTGTGCCTTAGAAAGAGTGTGTTGATGCCCCGCCTCGCGCCGAGCGCGCCTCGCTTCACCGCGTAACCCTCCGCGTCCCCAGGACGCCGTTCGCGGTGCTCTCATCCGCTCGACCGTGCCCGGATTCTTCCCGGGTCACGGGGCCTTCGCGCGGCCGCTCGGCCTGCTCTTGCTGTTCCCGTACCTTTTCAGCAAGGAGCATCGCGGTGTCCACCACCGACAACACTCGTCAGAACAACACTTTCAAGATCGGTACCTTCGCCTGCGTGCGCTGCGGCCTGACCGTGTCGGCCTTCGCCGCCGACGGCACGCGGCGCAACCACTGCCCGTCATGCCTGCACTCCCGGCACGTCATCGACCACACCGACGACAGCCCGGGTGACTGCCAGGCGCGGATGACCCCCATCGCGATAGCCGTCACGCGCGGCGGCGACTGGATGGTCATCCACCGGTGCGTGCGCTGCGACGAGCTCACGGCGAACCCGATCTGCGCGGACGACAACCAGCTCATCCTGATGCGCATGGCGGTGCGCCCGCTGGCCCAGCCGCCGTTCCCCCTCGAAGTGTTCGGCGACCTGTGATCGTGGCCCGGCAGAAAGGAAACGACATGCCACGACGGAACAACCGCCAGGAACGGGCTCGCGCACAACGGCACAAGGACGTCCTCCACGCCCACGACGGGCACCGCGGCGCGTTCCGGTGCGTCGGGTGCCGCCTCGACGTGCCGCCGGACGCACCGGGCACGGCGCACCGCAACCACTGCCCGCACTGTCTGGCCAGCCTGCACGTCGACCGCCGCGTCCCCGGTGACCGGGCCGCGTCCTGTCGCGGGCGGATGGAGGCACTGTCGATGTCGGTCCGCCCGGACGGCGAATGGCTGATCATCCACCAGTGCCTGACGTGCGGCGAGCTGTCGGCCAACCGCATCGCGGGGGACGACAACGCGCTGGTGCTGCTGCGGCTCGCGCTCAAGCCGTTGCGCGACACCAGGGCGGCGACCCGCACGCTGCTCACCCTGTGAAAACCGGGGCCGCCGAAGCGATCCCTTCGGCGGCCCCGGCCATTCACCGGCCCGCCGCGGCGTCGCCGATGGCTTCGTCCAGAATGGACAGACCGAGCGCGAGTTCCTCCTCGGTGACGGTCAGCGGCGGCGCGATCCGGAACACCCCGCCCATTCCGGGCAGCTGCACGATGTTCATGTGCAGGCCGAGGTCGAGGCAGCGCCGGGTGACCGCCGCGCCGAGTTCGTCGGAACCCCGTTTGGTCTCCCGGTCGGTGACCAGTTCGAGACCGGCGAGCAGGCCCCTGCCGCGGACGTCCCCGACGACCGGATGCCGCTCGGCGATCGCGTCGAGGCCCTGCCGGAGCAGCACACCCAGCCGGGCGGCACGCTCGTCGAGCCGCTCGTTCGTGAGGACGTCGAGAACGGTGTTGCCGACGGCGGCCACCAGCGGGTCGGCGACGTGGGTCGTCAGGAACAGGAACCCGCGCTCGTGGGCCGTCTGCTCGATTTCCGCGCTGGTGAGCACGGCGGCGAGCGGCAGCCCGGCGCCGAGCGTCTTGGACAGGGTCAGGATGTCCGGGACCACGCCGTCGCGTTCGAAGGCGTACCAGGCCCCGGTGCGGCAGAGCCCGGTCTGCGCCTCGTCGAGGATCAGCAGCATCCCGCGTTCCCGGCATTTCTCCCGCAGGGCGGCGAAATACCCGGGCGGCGGTTCGATGATCCCGCCCGAGCTGAGGATCGGCTCCACCACACACGCGGCGAGCGCGCCGACCGACTGCGCGTCGATCATCTCGAACCCGAAGTCCAGCTGACGCCGCCAGTCGAGTTCGCCGTCGGGGGTGGTGAAGTCGGGGCGGTAGGCGTTGGGCACGGGGAGCGCGAAGTTGCCCGGCGCCGCCGGACCGTAACCCTTACGGCCCGCGCTGTAGGTCGCGTTGGCGGCGCCCTGCGTCATCCCGTGCCAGGAACGGGCGAACGAAACGATCTCGTGGCCGCCGGTGACGAGCTTCGCCATCCGGATCGCGGCCTCGTTCGACTCGGCGCCGGTCGTCAGGAGCAGCGCCTTCTCCAGCGGCGCGGGCAGGGAATCCGCGAGCCGCCTGGCGAGGTCGACGACCGGACGGCTCAGCATCCCGCTGAACAGATGGTCCAATGTGGACACCTGGCGCCGCACGGTGGCGACGATCTCCGGATGCGCGTGGCCCAGGATCGCGCTCATCTGCCCGGAGGTGAAGTCGAGGATCCGCCGACCGGTCTCGGTGTAGACGAAGCTCCCCTCGGCATGGTCGATGATCTCGCGGGTGAACGCGGCCCCGCCGGTGTAGCGCACCAGATGGCGGTCGGCGTCGGCCCAGAACGTCGCGGTGGTGGACGGGTCGGTGATCGGAGCAGCCATGTCTCCGACGCTAGGGGCACCCCGAGCGACGCGTCCATCTCACGATTCCGGCTGTGCTGTTCGGCAGAACCGCACAACAATGGCGGCATGCTGAACCCGTGGCGGCTCCGCCTGCTGAGCCAGCTCGACACCCTGGGCACCGTCCGCGCCGTGGCGCAGGCGGCCAACCTGAGCGCTTCGAGCGTGTCCCAGCAGCTCGCGGTGCTGGAGAGCGAAACCCGCACCCGGCTGCTCGAACGGACGGGACGGCGGGTGCGGCTGACCCCGGCCGGGCTGATACTGGCGCGCCGGGCGCGCGCGATCCTCGACCACATGGACACCGTCGAGGCGGAGCTGCGCAGCCTCGGCGAGGAGCCGGTCGGGCTGGTGCGGCTGGGCTCCTTCCAGAGCGCGATCCACACTCTGGCGGTCCCGGCGGTGACCCGGCTCGCGCGCTCGCATCCGCATCTCGACGTCGAACTGCTGGAACTGGAACCGCACGAGAGCATCCCGGCGCTCCAGGTCGGCGACGCCGATCTCATCATCACGACACCGGACTTCGTCGAGCAGCCGCTCGGCCCGGACGTCGACGTGGTCCCGCTGGCCATCGACCCGATCGTGCTCGTGCTGCCCGCCGACCACCCCACGGCGGGCCGGGGACCGGTGGACCTCGCCGCGTGCGCGAACGAGCCGTGGGCGTTCGACATGCCGCAGTCGTACATGGCGAACGTGGCGATCCGGCTGTGCCGTCAGTCCGGTTTCGAGCCGCGGGTGGTGTGCCGCTTCAGCAACTACCTGATGACCCTGCAGCACGTCGAGGCCGGGCTGTCGATCGCGCTGCTGCCCAGCCTCGCCGTCGATCTCCGCTACCGCGTCGCCACCCGCGAACTCGCCACCCCGGTCACCCGCACGATCACCGCCGCGCTCCGGCGAGGTTCACCGCCCCGCGCTGCGGTGAACCTCGTTCTCGACGCGCTCCGGCACCACCCGGCGCTACCCGCCTCCGTGGCGCCCGCCGCCCCGGATCAGGCGGCGGGCGGCCAGGTGTAGAGCTTCTCCGGCGTGATCCGGACGATCAGCCGTTCGGCCGTGGGCTCCGGTGGCGGGGTCGTCCCGCCCATGTACCGGTCGTACATCTCGTGCAGTAGCGTCTTCCCGGGATCCGCGGTGATTTCCACGGTGCCGCGGATTTCGACGTAGCGACCGGTTTCCTTGCCCAGTACGAGCAGGCTGACCCGCGGGTCGCGGCGCATGTTGCGGGTCTTGAGCCGCCCTTCGATGGTGCTGAACACGACCGTGTCGCCCTCCCGCTTGACGAAGATCACCGAGGACTGCGGACGCCCGTCGGCGTTCGAGGTCGCGATCATCGCGGCGTGCGGGCCGTCGAGCAGTTCCCGGGCCAGGTCGGTGAGGTGCGCGGTCATCGGGCTGTTCCTTTCGTCGTCCATATCCCGGTAGACCGGACGACGACCGGAAAGGAATCGGTGCCGGGGAATTTCTTCAGGCGACGGTCAGGACGAGCTTGCCGGGCGCGTGCCCACCGTCGCTGGCCCGTTGGGCTTCGGCGGCGTCGGCGAGCGGGTACACCGTGCCGATCCTGACCCGCAGCTCGCCGCGGGCGGCCCGCTCGACGACCTCGGCCAGATCCTCGGCCCTGCTGCGGTCGTCGCCACCGCCGGAGAACGGGATCCCCAGGTCCTGCGCGGCGGGATCGGCGATCGTGACGATCCGGCCGGTGCCACCGCGCAGGGTGATCGAGTCCGGCAGCGCACCGCGACCCGCCGCGTCGAACACCGCGTCGATGCCCTGGGGTGCCAGCGCACGCACGCGATCGACCAGCCCGTCGCCGTACTCGACCGGGGTCGCCCCGAGCGAGGCGAGGTAGTCGTGGTTGGCCGCGCTCGCGGTGCCGATCACCGTCGCACCGAGGGCCACCGCCAGCTGCGCCGCCAGGCTGCCCACCGCGCCGGCCGCGCCGTGGATCAGCAGCGTCTCCCCCGCGCCGACCTCCAGCACGCGCAGGACACGTCGCGCGGTTTCCCCGGCGACCGGGAGCGTGGCGGCGTCCTCCCAGCCGAGCCCGGCCGGTTTGGCCGCGACCACGGTCGCGAGCGCGTACTCCGCGTACGAGCCGGAATCCGCCCAGCCCACGACCTCCTGGCCCACGGTCAGCCCGGTGACGCCCTCGCCCACCGCGTCCACCACACCGGCGACGTCCAGGCCCGGCGTCGACGGCAACGTCGTGGGGAACACCGCCTGCATCGCCCCGGACCGGATCTTGCCGTCGATGGGGTTGACCCCGGCCGCGTGGACCTTGACCCGCACCTGGCCCTGCCCGGGTTCCGGAATGTCCACTTCGGACAGCTGGAGCACCTCGGGGCCACCGAACCGGTCGAACGTGATCGCCTTCATGCCGCTTCCCTTCCGACTGCTGTTCCGCATTTACCTGTCCGAACAGGCAACTCCGGCGACCTCTTCCGAGCGGGCGACGAATGTGACCCAGGACACGAATACCGCCAAGGTTAGTACGGCCGCGCGCCGACGTCATCCCGATGACTGCGCGAGCAGGTAACCTGCGAGTTCGACGGGACGAGAGGACGGTCGATCGCGATGAAGCAGCCGGATCCCGGGGCGGCGGCCCCGCCCACCGCGCGCGGCGGCCCGATCAGCCACGCGATCTTCCGGGTGGCCCGCCTGCACCGCATGCTGGCGGGCCAGCTGCTGCGCCAGGCCGGGCTCCATCCCGGGCAGGAACTGCTGATGATGCACCTGTGGGACGCGGGCCCGCAGCGCCAGACGGACCTCGTCGCCGTGCTCGGTTCCGACTCGGCGACCGTGACCAGGACGGTCGCCCGGCTGGAACGGGCCGGTTTCGTCCGCCGCACGTCCTGCCCGCACGACCGGCGGGTCACCATCGTCACCCCCACTCCCGCGAGCCTGGCGCTGCGCCGCGAGGTCGAACAGATCTGGCGGCGGCTGGAGGAACTCACCGCCGATGGCCTGACCGCCGGCGAACGGGACACCGCCCTCGATGTACTGGAGCGGCTCGAACACAACCTCACCGCCGCCACCGCGGAACGCTGCGCTCGGACGTCACCGCCGCCTCGCCGCTCGTGATCCGTCGCGACACGGGGCGCGCGTTCCGGAGTTAGGGTCGCGAGTATGCGCTTTGGTATTTCCCTCCCCCAGTTCTTCGCCGACGGCGAGTTCGACCCGGCCGGCTTCCGCGCGTTCCTGCGGCGCGCCGAGGAACTCGGTTTCGACAGCGGCTGGACGCAGGAGCAGGTCCTCGGCTCGATGCCGCATCTGAGCCCGATCGAGACGATGACCTACGCCGCCGCCTGCACCGAGCGGCTCCGGCTCGGCTGCGCGGTGTTCGTCTCTCCCCTGCACAATCCGGTCCACCTCGCCAAGCAGCTCGGCACACTGGACCAGCTCAGCCGGGGACGGCTGGACGTCGGCATCGGGACCGGCGGCAAGGGCCGGGCTTTCGGCGCGTTCGGCATCGAGGCCGAGGGCCTGGTGTCGCGGTTCACCGAGGGCCTGCGGCTGATGCGTGAGCTGTGGACCCAGCCGGAGGTGACGTTCGACGGGCGGTTCTGGCAGCTGGAGAACGCCTCCATGGAGCCGAAACCGTTCCAGAAGCCGGGACCGCCGGTCTGGTTCGGCGGCAGTCACCCGAACGCGCTCGCGCGGGCGATCCGGCTCGCCGACGGCTTCTTCGGCGCGGGTTCGTCCACCACCGCGAAGTTCGCCGAGCAGGTCAAACTGCTGCGCGCCGGCCTCGCCGAAGCCGGACGGCAGGACTTCCCGATCGCCAAACGCGTCTACATCGCCGTCGACGACAACCCAGCCCGCGCGCAGACCCGGGTCGCCGACGGACTGGCCGCGCTCTACGGCAAGCGCGGCTTCGAGGACGTCGCCGTCGCGGGCACCGCCAAGGACTGTGTGGACGGTGTGCGCGAGGTGATCGACGCGGGCGCCGAACTGGTCCTGTTCACCCCGCTGTTCGACCAGGCCGAGCAGATGGAGCGCCTCGCCGCGGAGGTCATGCCGCAACTTCCCTGAGGTCCGGCTACTCGCGCTCGGCCCTGCGCAGCCCGTGCGAGGGCGTCCACCACTCGACGACGAGCTTCGTCGCCTCATCGTCGAGGTGGGTATGCACCACCTCGGCGATGTCGACGTGGAAGCGGTCGCCGTCCTCGGTAGCCGGTCCGGTAGGTCCGGTAATGAGGGCCCGGCCGGAGATCTTCGCCTCACCGGGCCACTGCGCTTCGGCACCTTCGACCGGGTCGACCGTGGCGCTGTGCAGGGCGAAGCGCGGATCCCGGCGAAGATCCGCGCCCTTGCGCGCGTTCGGCATCGAACCGAAGACCAGCTCACCGTCCTCGAAGACCACCTCGATCCCGGAGATCCGCGGCGACCCGTCGGCCCGCAAGGTGGCCATGGTCTGATGCCGACGCGCGTCGAACAGCGCCCGAACCCGCCGCGCGAACTCCGGTGCCGCCTGTTCGACGTCCCGCCAAGCCGTCATGCGCTCACGGTACCGACGGCGCAAGCCACGTACAAAGTCCGCAGTTCTTCGACTTCCCCGGCGCCCAGCTGATCGACAGGAGCCTGGCCCAGCGGGTGCCGCCGGGCCCCTGCTGCGCTTGTCGTTTAACCTGGCTTCTTCTTGGCGTCTGGTTGTTGGCTGTTCGTTGAGGGAGCGTGCGATGACGTTGAGAGACGAACCGATCGTGCGGGAGGCCGGGGACGGCGATGTCGTAGCGATCTGCCGGTTCGGCGAGGCGTACATTCGATCGCACTACTCGCCGTTGATCGGCGCTGCGGCCGCGGACGAGCAGGTTCGCAGATGGTGGAACGAGACGCATGTGGGCGCGGCGGTGGCCGATCGTCTCGTGGTCGTCGCCGAGGCCGACGGGCAGTTCGTCGGTGTCGGCCAGCGCGGGCGCAGAGGTGCCGACCACGTGGTCTACAAACTCTACGTTCATCCCGGGCACCGCGGGTACGGGCTGGGCCCACGGTTGCTCGATGCGCTCATCAGGCAGCTGCCCGCCGACGTTGATCGGCTTTGTATCGAACATTTCGTGGCCAACGAGCGCGCGGGGGTGTTCTACGAGCGTGAGGGTTTCGCCGTGGAGCGGATCGAGTCAAGTCCGACCGGAATCCCCGCACTCGGGGTGGTGTGGCGTGCGCGCCCGCTGGCTTCACCCACTCAGCGTGTCGTCAACCACGAGACGGCGAGTGAATGAACGACCCCAGTTGATCATGGGTGCGGCCCTGGGCGATGATTCCTCTTGCGACAGAAGGAAGTTCGGCTCAAGGGCCGCGGTGATCAGTGTGCATGATCGCGGGCGCGACGGCGCTCGGGGACCTGGCCGCGTTTCGCCAGGAGTTCTATGGATGCCTGACAGCGCGGGCAGACGCGTTGTCCCCCGACTGGCCGTATTCGATCGTGACCGCGCCGGAGACGCGGGTTCCGGAACATCCGCGCGAAGATCATCTCACCAGCAGCCGCACCAAAACCCACCCGACCGGGGCCAGGACCGAGACGAACGAGTTGAACAAGCTGAGAAAAGTGGCTTCGGTAGCCACCTCTCCTACCGGGCACCCACGCCCACCGTAGGTTCAAAGGGCATTGGGTAAGTGGAGGATGTTTCTTCTGGGTGTGCGTAAGGGATCTACGTAATCTGGTGGAATGAACTCCGGGAGTCCGTCTTCGGCGATGCGGACTGTCCAGTCGGCTTTGTGCAGCAGCCGGTGGTGAGTCGGGGGGGGGGGGGGGTCCCCCCCCCCCCCCCAGAACACACAGCGGCACACAACCGAAAAACAC
>NZ_JBHYIK010000049.1:0-22655 GCF_042739735.1 Amycolatopsis sp. NPDC059027
GGCCCGGGGCGCCCGCGGGGGGCTCGTGCCGCGCCCGGGGCGGGGTCGTGGGCAGGTCCCCGGCGGGGTCGCCGCCCACCCCCCCCCTTCAGCTCACGTCAGAAGAGCAGCGGCAGCAGGGCGTGGCGGCGGCGCAGCACCGCGCCGTACCGCGCGTCCAGCCGCATCCACGAGTCGGTCGCCGTCACCCGGACCACGTCGTCGCTGATCGAGGAGTCGAGGAAACCCATCCCCGACAACGCGAACAGGCAGCGCATCTGGACCTTGACCTCCAGCTCGCCGCCGGTGACGGTGAGCACCGCCTGGTCCATCAGGGACGCGGGCGGCGTCCCGTGCGGGCCCGCGTTGTCGCGGGCCAGGGTGACCCCGCGATCGGCGAGGTCCGACACGACACCCACCGGCAGTTCGTCGACCACCTGCCAGCGGCCCGGCGGGGGAAGTTCCCCGTGCCACAGCAGATCCCGGGCCGGGCCGGGGTCCATCCGCTCACCGCCCGCGACGGTGAGCGCCGCGAGCAGCTCGTTGCCGGACACCGTGACGTCGGCCGGAGTGACCCGGCCCGCGACGGCGCGCGTGGCGAGCACCTCGAACGGCGTCGCCGTCCACGCTTCGACCACGTCCTCGCCACGCATCCGGAGCCGGACGACGGTCTGCCCGTCCAGCCGGACCGCGCGGGCGACGAACGCGCCGAGCGTCTCACGGTCCCCCGCGTCGGGGATCAGCAGTTCAGGCATCGGTGAACACCCGCTTCAGGAAGTCGCTCTCGTCGGCGTTCAGCCGTCGCGGCCGCAGCGCGATCGTGTCGTACGGCGCGAGCAGCGTCGACGCCGTGACCGCCACCGGGTCCGTTTCGGACGGTCCATTGTGGACTCGATAGTCCACCGTGAAGCTCGCCGCCCGCAGCTCGGTGAGCGTCATGTCCACCAGGACGTCCTGATCGGACACCACGATCGGCGCCTTGTAGTGCACTTCGAGCTTCACCACCACGATGCCCTTGGGCAGCTCGGTGAGCCCCTCGCGGTCCGCCCGGCCGAACAGCCGGGCGACCCGCGCCTCTTCCAGCAACGTCACCAGGTTCGCGTGGTTCACGTGCCCGTAGACGTCCATGTCCGACCAGCGCGGCCGGACCCGTACCGCGCAGCTCACCGCACCGTGCTCCGGATCTGCCGCGCCGCGACCGACAGCGTCGCGAGGTCGAGGTTGCCGGTCTTGGTGATCTCGTCCAGCGCGACCCTCGCCCTCGCCAGCCGCGAGGCGTTGATCTTCTCCCACTGCGCGATCCGCTCGTCCGCGCTGGTGCCGGGATCACTGTGCCGGAGCGCGTCGAGGGTGATCGCCCGCAGCGAGGCGTAGACGTCGTCCCGCAGGGCCAGCCGTGCGAGGGCGTGCCAGCGGTTTCCCCGTTCCAGCGCGCTGATCTCGGTGAGCATCTTGTCGATGTCGAGGTGATCGGACAGCGCGTAGTACAGCTCCGACGTCTCCGCGGGGTTGTGGACCACGTCGACGCCGACCTGCTGTTCGGCCATCTCGGACACCTCGACGACGTCGAGCAGCCCGTAGGTGTGCAGCAGCACCGCGATGCGCCGCGCCAGATCGGCGGGCACGCCGTTGCCGGTCAGCTTGTCGACCTTCACCTGGACCGCTTCGGCTTCGAGACCACGCATCAGCTCGCCCGAGCGCGGCACCAGCTCGGTGAACTCCTGGCCGAACCGGTTGATCTCGGCCAGCGGGGCCAGCGGCTGCGGCCGGTTGGAGAGGAACCAGCGGGCCGCGCGGTCGAGCAGGCGCCGCGTCTCCAGCACCATCCCGTCCGCGACCTCGGTCGACACGACGTTGTCCAGCGCGTCGATCTCGGTCCACAGCGCGGGCAGGTCGTACACGTGGGTGACCACGGCGTAGGCGCGGACGGCGTCCGTCGCGGTCACGTTCAGCTCTTCCATCAGCCGGAAGACGAACGAGATGCCCCCGCCGTCGACGACCTCGTTGGCCACCAGCGTGGTGATGATCTGGCGGCGCAGCGGGTGTTCGCTGATCGCGTCGGCGAACTGCTCGCGCAGCGGCTTCGGGAAGTACTCCGGCAGCCTGCGGGTGAACACCTCGGAGTCGGGCAGGTCGCTGGCCAGCAGCTCGTCCTTGAGGTCGAGCTTGACGTGCGCCAGCAGCGTCGCCAGCTCGGGCGAGGTGAGGCCCTGGCCCGCCTTGTCCCGCGCCCGGAACTCCGCGTTGGTGGGCAGCGCCTCCAGCTTGCGGTCGAACGCGCCCTTCGCCACCAGCGCGGCGACCTGCCGCTGGTGCACCGAGACCATCGGCGCGGCGTGGGCCCGGCTGACGCCGAGGACGGCGTTCTGCCGGTAGTTGTCGGCCAGCACGAGCGCGCCGACCTCGTCGGTCATCTGCTCCAGCAGGTGGTTGCGCCGGTCGTGCTCCAGCTTCCCGGTCGCCACCAGGTGGTCGAGCAGGATCTTGATGTTGACCTCGTGGTCGGAGCAGTCGACGCCGGCCGAGTTGTCCAGCGCGTCGGTGTTGATCTTGCCGCCCGCGCGGGCGAACTCGATGCGGCCGAGCTGGGTGAGCCCGAGGTTGCCGCCCTCACCGACCACCTTGACCCGCAGCTGGTTGCCGTTGACGCGGATCGCGTCGTTGGCCTTGTCCCCCGCCGCGGCCTGGCTCTCGGTCTCGGCCTTGACGTAGGTGCCGATACCGCCGTTCCACAGCAGTTCCACCGGCGCGAGCAGGATGGCCTGGATCAGCTCCAGCGGCGCCATCGATTCGACGTCGTCGGCCAGGCCCAGCGCGGCGCGGACCTGCGGGCTGACCGGGATCGACTTGGCGCTGCGCGGGTAGATGCCGCCGCCCTCGCTGATCTTCGCGCGGTCGTAGTCGTCCCACGAGGACCGGGGCAGGTCGAACAGCCGCCGCCGCTCCGCGTAGGAGGACGCCGCGTCCGGGCTCGGGTCGAGGAAGACGTGCATGTGGTTGAACGCCGCGACCAGGCGGATGTGCTCGGACAGCAGCATGCCGTTGCCGAACACGTCGCCTGCCATGTCACCGATGCCGACGACGGTGAAGTCCTCGGTCTGGGTGTCCTTGCCCAGCTCGCGGAAGTGCCGCTTGACGCTTTCCCACGCGCCCTTGGCGGTGATGCCCATGGCCTTGTGGTCGTAGCCGACCGAACCGCCCGAGGCGAAGGCGTCGCCGAGCCAGAAGCCGTACTGCGCGGAGACCTCGTTGGCGATGTCGGAGAAGGTCGCGGTGCCCTTGTCCGCGGCGACCACCAGGTAGCTGTCGTCGCCGTCGTGCCGGACCACGTCCGGCGCGGGCACGGTCTTGCCCTCGACGCGGTTGTCGGTCAGGTCGAGCAGGCCGGAGATCAGCATCTTGTAGCACGCGATGCCCTCGGTGAGGGTGGCCTCGCGGTCGATCGCCGGGTCTCCGGTCGGCGTCGGCGGGCGCTTGACGACGAACCCGCCCTTGGCTCCCACGGGCACGATGACGGCGTTCTTGACCGCCTGCGCCTTGACCAGGCCGAGGATCTCGGTGCGGAAGTCTTCGCGCCGGTCCGACCAGCGCAGGCCGCCGCGGGCGACCGCGCCGAAGCGCAGGTGCACGCCTTCGACCCGCGGCGAGCACACGAAGATCTCGTACTTCGGCCGCGGCTCTGGCAGATCGGGCACCGCGCCGGGGTCGAGCTTGAACGCCAGGTACGGCCGCGGTTGCCCGTCGGCGCCGGTGACGTGGTAGTTCGTCCGCAGCGTGGCGCTGATGACCGCCATCAGCCGCCGGAGGATCCGGTCCTCGTCGAGGCTGGTGACCTCGTCGATCATCGAGCAGATCTCGGTGACCAGCGCGTCGGCGCCGGCCTGCCGCTCGTCCTCGGTCAGGTGCGGATCCGAGCGCGTCTCGAACAGCCGGAACAGCTTCGTGGCGACCTGGGTGTGCTTGAGCACCGCGTTCTGGATGTACTCCTGCGAATGCGTGCTGCCCGCCTGGCGCAGGTACCGCGAGTACGCGCGCAGCACGCTCACCTGGCGCCAGGTGAGGCCGGCCCGCAGCACCAGCCCGTTGAAGTCGTCGACCTCGCAGCTGCCGTGCCAGGCCGCGTGGAAGGCGTCCTGGAAGCGATCGCGCAGCTCGGCGACGGCCGCATCGCTGGCGTCGGCCTGCAGCTTCGGGTCGATGCGCAGGCCGAAGTCGTAGATCCAGGACGCTCCGCCGTCCTCGCGGCGCAGCTCGTACGGGCGCTCGTCGACGACCTCGACACCCATGCAGTGCAGGACCGGGAGCACTTTGGAGAGCGTGACGCCCTCGCCACGCAGGAAGAGCTTGAAGCGGCGTTCGCCCGGCTCCGCGTCGGGCGGCAGGTAGAACGACAACGCGAGGTCGCCCTCGTCGGTCAGCGAGTCGAGCGCGCCGAGATCGGCGAGCGCGTCCTCGGCGGAGAAGTCCTCCTTGTAGCCCTCGGGGAAGATGGCGGCGAACCGCTGCCCCTGGTCGTTCGCGGACTCCTCGCCCATGATCCCGACGACGGCGCCCTCCCCGGAGCGTTCCCTGCGCTCGCTCAGGATCGCCTCGACGAGCCGGTCGTCCCAGCTGCGCACGACGGTGTTGAGCCGCTCCTGGATGCGCAGGGTGTCCGGCTCGATCCGGTTGGCCGGATCGGTGTGCACGATGAAGTGGACCTGCGCGAGGATCGTCTCCCCGACCTTCGCGCTGTACTCGAGCTGCGTGCCTTCCAGCTCCTCCAGCAGCACCTCCTGCATCGCCAGCCGCGAGCGCGTCGTGTAGCGGTCACGCGGCAGGAAGACCAGGCAGGAGAAGAACCGGCCGTACGGATCGCGGCGCAGGAACAGGCGCAGCCGCCGGCGATCCGACAGCGTGATCGCGCCGGTCGTCGTGGCGTACAGCGAATCGGAGTCGGCGGAGAACAGGTCCGCGCGCGGCCAGTTCTGCAGCACCTCCAGCATCCGCTGGCCGGAGAACGACTCCATCGGGAACCCGGCGCGGTGGATGACCTCGCGGACCCGGTTGCACACCACCGGGATGTCGAGCACGTTCTCGTGCAGCGCGGTGGTGGTGAACATGCCGAGGAAGCGGTGCTCGCCGGTGACGTTGCCCTCGGCGTCGAACGTCTTCACGCCGACGTAGTAGGGATAAACCGGACGGTGCACTGTGGACGGTGCGCTGGCCTGGGTCAGCACGAGCAGCGTCGGCGCCAGCGCGGTGGCCGCCGTGTCCGGCCCGGCGGTCAGCCCGCGGGCGGCGAGGCTGTCCTGTCGCAGGACGCCGAGACCGGACGCGAGCACAGCGCGCAGCGCGGGCTCGTCGGTGTCGGTGCGCGGGTTCTCGACCAGCTCGTAGCGGCGGTACCCGAGGAACGTGAAGTGACCGTCGGCGAGCCACCGCAGCAGCCGGGCGCCCTCGGCGACCTCGCCCTTCGGCAGCTTCGGCGGGTCCGCGTCCAGCTCGTCGGCCAGCGCGGCGGCGGTCTGCGCCATCTTGTCGGCGTCCTCGACGACCTCGCGGACGTCTCCGAGCACGCTGGCGAGGCGGTTGTCGAGTTCCCTCGCCCGGTTCGGGTCGGTGACGAAGTCGATCTCGACGTACATCCACGACTCGGCCGCGGAGTTCGGCGGCGGGTCGGCGGGGTCGGCGTCGGGGTGGACCTCGAGCAGCTCGCCGGTGAGATCGCGGCTGACCACCACGATCGGGTGCACGATCCGCTGGACCTGCACACCGTCGCGGGCGAACTCGGCCGCGACCGAGTCGACCAGGTACGGCATGTCGTCGGTGACCACCTGCACGACGGTGGCCTCGCGGGTCCAGCCGTCCTCGGCGGTCGTCGGGTTGAGCAGCCGGACCGCCGGGCGGCCGGGCATCCGGTGCTTGGCCAGCTGCAGATGCGAACGCACCGCGCCGACCAGGTCGACCGGGTCGTCCCCGACGATCTCCTCGGCCGGGATGTGCCGGTAGTAGAGCCGGATGAGGTCGGCGATCTCCGGCGCGTGCCTGGCGGCGGCGTCGATCAGCTCGTCCCGAATCTGCTCCGGGCTGGCCGAGCGGCGCGGGGCGCCGATCTCGGTGCCGTCTTCGGTTCCGGGTAGGGACGAGACTCCCGTCGAGCTCATTTGAGGCAACTCTCCACTGTGCGAGGGGTGACACCGCGACCGACACCACGGTGTGCCGGACCTAGCCCACCCTAATGCGCCCACGCGGCGGAACGCACGAAGCCCGTTCAGTTGGCAGAAACCGAAGAACCCCAGCTCAGCCGCCGAAATCGCGGTATCGGTCAAGCTACTCCCGGGTTCACAGGGCGCCCGTTCCGGGGCCACCGGACGACGTCGGCGGGCCTGACCAGGACCGGGCGTGGGCGCCCCTCCGCCACGCCGCTTACGGAATCGATCCAGTCCCCCGTCTGTTCCGTCCGGTTCGGCGATCGGCCGCGGATTCCTCGCCCGCCCAGCAGCCGCGCGCGTGTTCTCGAGGTGCGACGAATCCCACCTTCGGGTCTGCCCGAGCGCACCCTCACGGTGCCCTTCCGGGCAGAATCAGTCCTTTGTGGACACCTGGGTGCGGGCGCGCTCGCGCGGCGCCGGGTGCGCGGACGGCTTCGGCTACGAGCCGGATTCGTCGCTGCCGTTGCGGCCGTGGCCGTTGACCGACCGGCGCCCCGCCGTGCCCTCGCGCTGGGTGCCGAGACGCTTCACCAGAGCGGCGGCGCTGGCCGTCCCCGCCTGATGCTCGGCCAGCGCGCGGGCGAGCAGATCGGCGAGACCCGCGTCCGGCGGTGGCTCGTCCTCGGCAATGGCCTTCGCGTACCCCTCGGGGAACGCTTCGGTGCTCGGGGTCCAGCCGCCGAAGTCGTCGACGGGGTCGAGCGAAGGCGGCATGCGCAACCGGGGCAGCCACGGATCGGCGACCTCGTCGCGATACCGCTCCTCCGGGAGGGACGTGACAGGACCGGCCGAAGACGTGGCGGGTGGTTCCGGCTCTTCCGGGCGCGGCGGGGGCGCGAGTTCGCTTTCCCGGTCCCACGACAGGGCGGGCTCGGAGGACGGTTCGGGCCGGGTGAGCGGCTCGGGCCGGGACTCCCCCGCACGCGGTTCGCCGAACCTCGGCTCGTCGTCGGCTCGGCGTGCCTCGGACCGGGTGGGCTCGGCCTCTTCGGCGGCACGGCGACGGCCACCGCTGTGCCCGTCGGCGCCGGAGATCCCGAGCCGGTCGAGTACCGATCGCGCGGTCACGGAACCGTGTTCGGCGTCGTGGCGGGTGCTGCGCACCGGCGGCGCCGGCTCGCGCCGCTCCCCTTCGCGGGACCAGTCGCCGACGTCCCAGCGCTGCGACGCGGGCTCCGGTGCCTTGGCGGCCTTCGCCGGGGCCACATGTCCCGTCCTGGGCATCGGCTCCTCGGCGGGTGCCGGGGCGAGCGGCAGCTCCGGGACGACGTCCACGATCTCCGGAAGCACCGGAACCGTCCTGGACACGAGCGGCGTCTTCTCGGGCTCGCGTGCCGTGGGCAGTTCCGGCGTCGCGGCATACCCCATGGGCTCCGCCGCGACGGGCTCCTCGGCGCGGCGGCGACGCCCCTCCCTCGGCTGCTCGACGACCTCCGGGACCGGCGCCGGCTCCGCGATCGCCGTGGCCTCTGTCGCCGCTGTGACCTCCGAGGACCGGCGCTCGTCCGCCCGCCTGCGCCCGGCGCGTGTCTCCCGCTCCGGCACGGCGGTTTCGGCCGCGCTCGCGACCCAACGCTCCGGCACCGGTTCGTCGCGCGGTTCCGGCGCCCACGACACCGGCGCGCGCAGGGGATGGGCCGGCGCCTCGGGCGCCGGACGCTGCGGCTCGGCGACGGCGACCGGGGCCGGCGCGACCGGCTGGACGAACGACGAAGGCCGGGTACCGGACGGGTTCACCACCTCGTCGAGATCGACCGACGCCAGCTCGCCCGTGCCGAACGTGCCCGCGAGCAACCCGCAGGCCTGGCGGCGCGCCCTGGCGTGCACGTGCTCGGCCGCGCGCGAGCGGTGCAGGCACGCGATCGCGTCCTCCGCGTGGCCGAACCGTTCCTCGATCTGCGCGAGTTCGAGCCACAACCGCGCGGTGATCGACGCGAGGCCGTGGCGGTCGGTGCTCGCCACCGCCTCCCGGACGAGTTCCGCCGCGGCTTCCCCCGCGCCCGCGGGCAGGTGGACGCGCGTCGCGACGGCCAGCCGCAGCCAGCCCATCGGCGCGACACCGCCCGCGCGGACCGGCTCTTCGAGCACCGGCTGGGCGATCTCGTACGCCATCGCGGTGTCCCCGCGATCGAGCAGCGTGCTGACCAGTTGCAGGACCAGGCGGACCCGCACGAGGCCGCCGTCGTCGGCCGGGTTGTCGAGCTTCTCCAGGAAGCCCAGGCCCGTCCTGGCGGCGTCGGCCGCCGCGGTGAGATCGCCGTGCCTGCGCCGGTGCGCGGCGGTGCCGACCCGCAGCAGCGCCCGCACCAGCAGCTGGGTGTCGGCCGCCAGCCGGTCGTCGCCGAGGACGAGCTTGTCCGCTGCCACCAGCACCCTGTCCAGCTCGGCCTTGCGGCCGATCTGCGCCAGGCAGCCGACGAGATGGCACAACGCGGCGGCCCGGTGCACCGGCGACACCGCCGGATCGGCCGGCACCGGACGCAACGCGGCGAGCCCCGTCAGCGGAACACCGAGGCTGCGTGCGCACAGCGCGAGATCGATGCGCAGCCGCCCGGCGACGTCGGCGTAGCCCGCGTGCTCGGCGGCACGCAGCGCCGCCACGGCCCTGGCGACCGTGCCCGGCCGCTGGCCGAGCCGGACGCGCGCCGACACCACCAGAGCCTCCGCGCGGACCCACTGCTCGTCGGAGCCCGCCGCCTCGGCGAGGGCGGCGGCGCGCTCACCGAGGACCAGCGCCAGCTCCGGAGCACGCAGGTGCAGCGCGTCCGCCTGCTCGATCAGGCCGCCGACGGCGGCGGGGCTCCCCGCGCCCCGCATCGCTGGGGGCGGGGGGGTTTGGGCGGCTGGCCCGGGGGTGGGGGGCCCCCGCCCCGGCGCCGCGGCGCGAGGCGGGGGGCGCGGTTGCCCGCGCGGCCCCCCCGCGGCGCCCCCCCCCCGCGCCGCCGGGGCGGCCCGAGCCGGGCTTGAGGTGCCTGCTGGCTTCCACGGGCAACCCACGCCCCTCAGTCGCGGGTCAGCTTGCGGTGGGTGACCCGGTGGGGACGAGCCGCTTCCGGCCCGAGGCGCTCGATCTTGTTCTTCTCGTAGCCCTCGAAGTTGCCCTCGAACCAGAACCACTGCGCCGGGTTCTCGTCGGTGCCCTCCCAGGCCAGGATGTGCGTGGCGACCCGGTCGAGGAACCACCGGTCGTGGGAGATGACCACGGCGCAGCCGGGGAACTGCTCCAGCGCGTTCTCCAGCGACCCCAGGGTCTCCACGTCCAGGTCGTTCGTCGGCTCGTCGAGCAGGATCAGGTTCCCGCCCTGCTTGAGCGTCAGCGCCAGGTTCAGCCGGTTGCGCTCCCCACCGGAGAGCACGCCCGCCGGCTTCTGCTGGTCCGGCCCCTTGAACCCGAACGCGCTGACGTAGGCACGCGAGGGCATTTCGGTCTGCCCGACGTGGATGTAGTCCAGCTTGTCCGAAACCACCTCCCATACCGTCTTCTTCGGGTCGATCCCCGCCCTGCCCTGGTCCACATAGGACAGTTTGACCGTCTCGCCGATCTTCACCGTCCCGCCGTCCGGCTCCTCGAGCCCGACGATCGTCTTGAACAGAGTCGTCTTGCCGACCCCGTTCGGCCCGATCACGCCGACGATGCCGTTGCGCGGCAGGTCGAACGAGAGCCCGTCGATGAGCACCCGGTCGTCGAAGCCCTTGCGCAGCTTCTCGACCTCGACCACCACGTTGCCCAGCCGGGGCCCCGGCGGGATCTGGATCTCCTCGAAGTCGAGCTTGCGGTGCTTGTCGGCCTCGGCCGCCATCTCCTCGTAGCGGTCCAGCCGCGAGCGGGACTTGGTCTGGCGCGCCTTGGCGTTGGACCGCACCCACTCCAGCTCGCTCTTGAGCCGCTTGGCGAGCTTCGCGTCCTTCTTGCCCTGGACTTCCAGACGCTCGCGCTTCTTCTCCAGGTACGTCGAGTAGTTGCCCTCGTAGCCGACCACCCGGCCGCGGTCCAGCTCCATGATCCACTGGGCCACGTTGTCCAGGAAGTACCGGTCGTGGGTGACCGCGAGGACGGCGCCCGCGTAGTTGGCCAGGAACTGCTCCAGCCAGAGCACGCTCTCGGCGTCCAGATGGTTGGTGGGCTCGTCGAGCAGCAGCAGGTCGGGAGCGGACAGCAGCAGCTTGCACAGCGCGACCCGGCGGCGCTCGCCACCGGACAGGTGGGTGACCGGCTCCTCCGGCGGCGGGCAGCGGAGAGCGTCCATCGCCTGCTCGACGGTGGAATCCAGCTCCCAGGCGTCGGCGTGGTCGAGCTCCTCCTGGAGCTTGCCCATCTCCTCCATCAGCTCGTCGGTGTACTCGGCCTCCATCAGCTGGAGGACCTCGTGGTACCGGTCGAGCTTCGTCTTGATGTCGCCGAGGCCCTCCTCGACGTTCTCCCGGACCGTCTTGTCCTCGTTCAGCTCCGGCTCCTGCATGAGGATGCCGACGCTGGCGCCCGGCTGGAGGAACGCTTCGCCGTTGCTGGCCTGCTCGATCCCCGCCATGATCTTGAGAACGGTCGACTTGCCGGCGCCGTTCGGGCCCACGACGCCGATCTTGGCACCGGGGTAGAACGCGGTGCTCACGTCGTCGAGGATGACCTTGTCCCCGACGGTCTTGCGCACCTTCTTCATGGTGTAGATGAACTCGGCCATGCCAGCGATCGTAGAGTGAGCCGATCCGCGCCTTGACGCCGGTCACCGTCGAACTACCGAATGTCAGCCCGAGATCACCGCGGGAACATCATCTTCTCCTTTCCCCACCCACCCCGGAAAGCCGCCGCGTGCCCTCAAGCGGAGGCCTTTTCAACCGCGTCGAAGAGCGTGTTCGCCTCCTCCCCGCCGTCGGCCCACAACCCGCGGGGATCCCGCACGGTGACTCCCTCGCGGGGCGCCCGGTCGAGCGAGACCGTGCAGCGCGCCAAGTTGGGGCCGATCGCGAAGGCCTCGAGCTCAGGTACAGCCCGAGGTACGCCGTCCAGTTCGAACTCGCTGCTGTACAGCCGCCCACGCGCCACCACCGGGTCGCCCTTGGCGAGGCACTGGTGCACCGACCGGGCCAGCTTCCGCCAGCAGGTCACCCGGACGGAGAACCGGCGCCCGTCACCCCACTCGCCCTTTTCCTTGTCGTACCGGCGTTCCGTGCTGCGCAGCCAGAACGAGACGACGTCGTGCCCGTTCTCCCCCACCTTGCGCAGATCCGGCTCGCTGGTGACGTATCCGGTCACCGTCACCCACGTCTCGCCCACGGCCATCACCCTCATCCCCTTAGGTTCGCCTGTGCCACCGGACCGTGCCCGGTGGCCGATGTCCTCAGCTTGCCGCCGGGGAAGGGCGTGTGGTGGGGCGACGCGAAATCTGTGGACAGCCACAGTCCTTGTGGACAACCGGGGCGCCGACGAGGGTTCGCGCGCGGGAACTGTCGGGGTGCTGTGCTACTCCCGCCTGCCTTCGGCGAGCCGTTTGAGCATCGCGTTGTAGGCGGCCAGTTCCGCGCCGCCGGTGGTGTCCTCGCGGCGGTCGGCGCGTTTGGCCTCGCGCTCGTCCTGCCGGGCCCACTGCACCAGCAGCGCGATCAGCACGAGCAGCACCGGCACCTCGCCGGAGGCCCACGCGATCCCGCCGCCGAGCCGCTGGTCGGTGAGCAAGTTGCCGACCCACGGCAGTTTCAGCTGGGTGTAGAAGGTCTGCCCGATGACCGTCTGCATGTTCATCAGGATCACGCCGAAGAACGCGTGGAACGGCATCGAGGCGAACATCAGCCCGAGCTTGCCCAGCGGCGGGAGACGCCGCGGCGCGGGGTCGACGCCGATCAGCGGCCAGTAGAAGACGTAGCCCGAGAGCAGGAAGTGCGCGTTCATCGCCAGATGCGCCCAGTGATAGTTCAGCGCGGCGTCGAACAGGCCGGAGAAGTAGAGCCCGTAGAAGGAGCCGACGAACAGCACCAGCGCGACCAGCGGATGGGTCAGGAACCGCGACACCGGCGAATGCACGAACGCCAGCAGCCACTCCCGCGGCCCCGGCGGCGCGTCGCGCCCGGCCGGCGAAAGCGCGCGCAGCGCCAGCGTCACCGGACCACCCAGCACGAACAGCACCGGCGCCACCATGGACAGCATCATGTGGGTGCCCATGTGGACACTGAACATCCCCGGCGCGTACCGGCCGATCCCCGAGGACGTCGCGATCAGCAGCACCGCGCAGCCCGCGAGCCACGCGACGAGCCTGCCAACGGGCCAGGTGTCGCCGCGTTTGCGCAACCGCCGCACTCCGGCCAGGTACAGCGCGGCGAGCACGATCGCCAACGTCCCGTAGAGCAGGTCGAACCGCCAGTCGAACAGCAGCCGCAGGACCGTCGGGGCGCCGTCGAGCGGATAGCCGATGAGCAGTTCGACGGTCGAGGGCTGGGTGATCGCGTCCGCGGGCGGCGGTGTCCTGGCGAGCCCAGTGGCGATGCCGATCGTGACGAACATGATCAGCACCTCGACCCCGGCCAGCCGCAGGAGCTGCCCGCCGCCAGCGCCGTCGACCAGACCGCGCACGCCGCGCTGACGTTGCTGCTGGCCGAACACGCCGAGCAGCAGCAGCGCGACGACCTTCGCCACCACGAGGAGCCCGTAGTCGGTGGTGAACAGGTCGTTCAGCCCGATCCGCACCAGCGCGTTGATCACACCGGAGACCGCCATCACGAGCCAGCACACCAGCGCGAGCTTGGAGAACCGCACCGCGGCGAGCTTCAGGTTCGCACCCCGCCGCCAGCCGAGCGCGAGCAGGGCGACGAGCCCGCCGACCCAGAGCGCGGCGGCCACGAGGTGATACAGGAGGCTGTTCGTCGCGACGTCGTGGGAGCCGCCGCTGGCCGAGTGCCCGGTGACCGCGACCGGCACGAGCCCGCCGACGGACAGGAAGAACAGCACCGCCGTCCAGCCCCAGGACAACGCGAGCCGGCAGCCGAGCGCGACCAGGATCGCGATCAGCGCGGTCCAGAGCCACGCCTTCGGCTGCTCGATGGCGCCGACGAGGTCGAGCAGGGTCTGCGGGGAAAGGACGTCCTGCAGCGGCTTTCCGGCACCGTCCGCCGCGGTGAACACGACCGAGGCGAGCGCGGCGACGAACCACACCCACGCCGAGATCCCGGCCGTCCGCAGCGCCGCGTAGCCCTCGGGTGCCAGCGTCCCGCTTTTCTGCGGTGGCACCAGGAACGCGGCCAGCAGCAGCGAGCCGATGCAGATCACCGACGACGCCTCGGCGAGGATCCGCACCACCGTGATGCCGTACCGGGTGACGACCCCGGGGTCGGGCAGCCCGGCGATCAGGTAGCCCGCTCCCCCGGTCAGCGCGACCAGCCCGACCGCGACGACCGCGGCGATCACCACCCCGACCGAGAGCAGCGGGAGCACGCTCGCCTTGCGCTGGATGGGTTCGGCCGGTTCGGTCACGGATCGCGAGGACACGCCACGAGGGTATGCCGTCCCGGGGACGGCCTGGTGAGCCGGTGCGGGTCCGCCGCGACGTCCGTCACCCGACGGGAGACCGCACGGCGAGCGGCGCCCAGAGGACCACCCGCGTGCCGTGTCCCGGGACGGACTCGACCGTGGCCCGGCCGCCGACCTCGGCCAGCCGCCCGATGATCGAACGCCCGATACCGAACCCCGGACGGTGGTCGTCGACGGCGAACCCCGCGCCGTGGTCGCGCACGATCACGCCGATGCCGCCCGCGGTCTGCTCCACGCAGATCACCGCCCGCGCCGTCCCCGCGTGTTTGAGGGTGTTGCGCAGGGCTTCGCGGGTGGCGTCGTGGAGGGCCCCGACGACGTCGGCCGGGAGATCACCGGTCGCCGCCAGCGTGACCACCTCGGCTCGCAGCCCTTCGACGGCCATGTCCGCGGCGAGCGCGTTCAGCCGCTGGTCCAACCCACCATGGAGCGAGGCGGGTTCGCGGTCCAGGGACAGCCGCAACCGCATGGCGTGTGCCCGCGCGGTCCGGCGGACCTGGGTCAGGCTCGCGACCGGGTCGACGACGTCGGCGGGCGCGGGCAGGGCGAGGGACTCCATCACCTGCAGGACGGTGTCGTGGACGTCACGGCGGTGCCGCTCGCGTTCGGCGGCACGTCCCCGCTGTTCGCCGAGCCCGAGCGCGAACCGGAGCGACGCGCCCAGCAGGACGACGATCGCGAGCGCCGTCACCATGGCCCCGAACAGCGTGAGGAATTCAACGGCGGGCGGTGGCCCGGTCCGCCACCACGCCGACATCGCGTAGCGCAGCGCCACGGCGGTGCCGATCGCGAGCGCGCCGGCGAACGCGCCACGCAGCAGCGTCCACAACATCACCGTGCCCAGGAGCTGCGGCCAAGTCAGCGAGACGACGTCGGAGAAATGGCTCGCGGGAGCGAGCGAAACGACACCGAGATTGAGTAGGACGGCGTAAGCGCTGTCGGCGACCGGCACCAGCCTCAGTCCCGACGCGCGACGTGCCGACCAGACCAGGACCCAGCCGATCTCGAGCAGGTCCGGCACGAGGCACAGGACCACGACCGGCCACAGCGAGGGGACGTCCTCGACCGACCACAGCGCCTGAACGAGAACCGCCAGCCGGACCACCACCGGCACGAGCACGAGCCGCGACGCCGCGACGTGGAGTGCCCTGTCCGGAATTCCCGCCACCCGCGCCGCCCGCGCGCCGCTGAGCAGCAGAACCCTCACGACGTCTTCCTCCCCGGACCGAGGACGAAACCCCGATCAGCCGTCCTGAAACAGCGAGACAATCGCATTCATCTCAGTTTATCGCGATCAGCTTGCCGTCCGGACGCCGGAGTGTCAACGGCGGACGGGCGAGCGGACTTCCTCCCGGCGGCGGACGCGCCGGGCCGCCAGGGAAGCGGGCACGATCAGCGCGGCCATCACCGTGACGAAGACGA
Source organism: Amycolatopsis sp. NPDC059027 (assembly GCF_042739735.1). Lineage (NCBI taxonomy): Bacteria > Bacillati > Actinomycetota > Actinomycetes > Pseudonocardiales > Pseudonocardiaceae > Amycolatopsis > Amycolatopsis sp. NPDC059027. Next base: position 15,112 of record NZ_JBHYIK010000049.1, read on the forward strand.
ACGACACCGACAAGGACGTCACCTGGGCGATCCCGCCTACGATCGGCGGCCCGGCGAGGAAGCCGGTGTAGGCGATGGCGGTGACGAACGCCAGTTCCCGCTCTCCGCCGGTGCCGTCGGATCGCTTCCCCGCGTCACCCGCCAGGCTCAGCGCCAGCGGGAAGGCGGCCGCCAGCCCGGCGCCCGCGAGCGCGAAGCCGACGTAGCCGAAGACCGGCAACGGGACGACCGCCGCGGCGAAGAACCCGAGCGCGGCCACCGCGGCGCCCGCCGCGAGCGACCGGGTGGCGCCGAAACGGCGCTGGGTCCACGCCCCGCCGACCCTGGCGATCGCCATGGCCAGCGCGAAACCGGAGAACGCCAGCGCGGCGGCGCCCTGGTCGACGTCGTGCACGGTCGCCATCAGCAACGCCGACCAGTCGGTGCTCGCGCCTTCGGCGATCGCCGAGCACAACGCGACCGCGGCGAGCAGCCACAGCACCGGACGCCGGATCGGCGCGGAATAGGGCGACGCGACGGGTTCGTCGGTGTGCTGCGGACGCGCCCCCGGCACGGACCGGATGATGATCAGCAGCACGACGAAGGCGACCACGGCGGCGACGGTCAGGTGCCGCCCCGGTGTCCAGCCGTGCCCGGCCGCGAGCGACGCGGCCAGCGAGGCGGCGAGCGCGCCGAAGCTGTAGCCGGCGTGCAGGAGCGGCATGACCGCCTGCCCGGTGCTCCGCTCGACGGCGACCCCGGCGACGTTCATCGAGACGTCCAGCGCGCCGACGCTCGCCCCCATCGCGAACAACGCGCCACCGAGCAGCACGACCGAATTCGCGAAGCCGACCAGCACGAGCGCGGCACAGGCCGCGGCCGCGCTCGCGGCGATCACCGCCCGCGCGCCGGTGCGCTCGATGATCCGGCCCGACACCGTGGCGGCGCACAGCATCCCGACGCTCGCGCACAGCAGCGCGAGACCGAACGCGCCCGGCTCGGCGTGCACCTGCCCGGCGATCGCGGGTGTGCGCGGCGCCCATGAGCCGAAAGCGGCGCCGTCCAACGCGAACACGGCGAACACCGCGGTCCGATCACGCATGCCTGCTCCTTCCCAGCCCCAGATATCCTTGCCCCAGAATGACTTAAGCGCTTCAGAAAGTCCAACCGATTAGCCGTCGCCGCTGGTCGGAGCACTAGACTGCGGGCATGACCAGCACCAGGCGCCGCCGTCCCACGCTGGACGACGTCGCCGACGCCGTCGGGGTGTCCAGGGCGACGGTCTCGAACGCCTACAACCGGCCGGACCAGCTGTCGGCCCCGTTGCGCGACGAGGTGTTGCGGGCGGCGAAGAAGCTGGGTTACCCGGGGCCGAACCCGACCGCGCGCAGCCTCGCGACGAGCCGCACCGGCGCCATCGCGTTCATGCTCGACGCGTCGCTGTCGGCGGCCTTCTCCGATCCGGCGCTGACCATCACGCTCGACGCGCTCGCGACCGCCGTCGCGCCCGGTGACCACGCGCTGCTGCTCCTGCCGGGCGGCGAGAACGGCGGCCCGCCCGCCGAACGAGTCCTCACCGCACAGGCGGACATCGCCGTCGCCTACTCGCTGGCCGACGACACCCCGGCACTGGAGTCGGTGGCCGCGCGCGGGTTGCCGCTGGTGGTGATCGACCAGCCGCTCGTGCCGGGCGCCGCACTGGTGGGCTGCGACGATCGGGGCGGCGCCGCGCTCGCCGCCCGGCACCTGCTCGACCTGGGGCATCGGCGGTTCGGCATCCTCTCCGCCCAATGCCTCTCGACAGGGCGAGGCGGCGAGCTGACCGCGGAGGCGGCGCTCGCGAGCCGTTTCCACGACACTCGCGAGCGGCTGGCCGGCTATCTGGACACGCTCGCCGTGGCCGGGATCACGGCGTCCGACGTGGCGATCTGGGAGGTGTCGGGCATGTCCGCGGAGGGCGCGCGGGCCGCGGCCACGGACCTGCTCGGCCGCGCGGAGCGGCCGACGGCGCTGCTGTGCATGTCGGACCAGCTCGCGCTGGGAGCGATGTCGGCGGCCCGGCAGCTCGGGCTCGACGTGCCGGGGGACGTGTCGGTGGTCGGCTTCGACGACACGCCGTCGGCGAAGTGGTCCGAACCAGCGCTGACGACAGTCCGCCAGGACCTCGCGCTGAAGGGCACGGCCGCTGGTGAGCTCGTGTTGCGGCTGCTGGCGGGCGGTTCGGCGCCCGAGCCGACGCGCATCGGCGTGGACCTCGTGCGGCGCGGCAGCACGGCACCCGCCTAGCAGCGCCGATATCCACCCGCAAGGCCATTCGCCGAATTGTGGACAACTCGCCCCTATCGAGCGAGGACGAACTACTTATCCACAGAAGTAGAAATGCGGGCTGACAACTCCCCGCGAACCCGTCATCGTGGAATCACACCTTCCACCGCGGGCATTCACCCCGCACTCCACAAGGGGATTTCCTGATGATGTCACGACGTTTCGCGACCCTGCGCGCCCGCCTGCCGCGTGTGCTCCTGCTGGCCACCGTGGGCCTGCTGGCCGGCGCGGGGATCGCGCAGGCAGCGCCCACCGCGTCCGCGCCGCCCGCGCCCGTCTGCAAGAAGGGCGAACTGTGCCTGTGGTCCCAGGAACACTACAGCGGAAACGCCCAGCGTTTCGACCTGCGTACCGCGAATCCCGAGGAATGCATTCCGCTGCCCGCCGATCTGGAAGGACATTCCTTCGTGAATCAGCTGAGCCGGGACGTCACGGTATACCAGAGCAAGGAATGCACGACCGAAGGCGATTTCATCACTTATCCGGGCGGGGGCACCTACGTGCCCGAGGCCCCGTTCGTGGTCAGGGCGGTGAAGGTCTGGGAGTAGCCACCAGCGGGGTCCGTCCCGCCGCCGCTCCAGGGGGAGCCGGCTCGCGGCAGGCGCCGGACCCGGGGGCCGCTCCCCGAAGCGGCCCCGCCCGTGGGCGCGCCGTCGCGGCGCGGCGTGCCCACGGGCACATACCCCGGACAGCCGCCGCGAGCGCGCGGTACGGCGGGCGCCCGCCACGTCCGGGCGAAAGATCACACAACTTCCGGAGAGGACCTGAAACGATTCGACGGTGTCGAGCGATCGAGAGGTTGGCGACGACTAAGCTGCGCTTGCTGGGCGACTGGCAGCAGCCGTCGACGCGGGCCCTCGTAGCTCAGCTGGATAGAGCAAGAGCCTTCTAATCTCTAGGTCGCAGGTTCGAGTCCTGCCGAGGGCACAGAGCCCCTGGTCACAAAGGTGACCAGGGGCTGCACTGTCTACCGGCCCACATCTAACCCTCATCTTTGGGCAGGATCAGCGCTGGTCGCTCACCGAGCGCGGGACCGCACAGCTCGCCGACGACGCCCCTGTCCATGTAGACATCCTGCGTGGTGCTGGGCTTGTCGTGCCCGATGTAGTCGGCGATCTGGCGCGCGGTGAGTCCCGCGTCGTCGAGCACCCCGGCGACGTAGTGCCGCCAGTCATGCGGATGCAGCCCTTCGAACTCGGTTCCTTCGACCACGCGCCGGATGTACTTCCGCGTGTTGTCAGGGTCACGCAGTGTGCCGCGCGTGGACGGGAAAGCCCACGGCGATAACGATTCGGCAAACCGTCTCTTGAGGACTTCCATGACCCACCCCGGGGGCCGGACACGCCGCATGCCCGCCGGGCTCTTGGTGTAGGGCTGGACGACCAGTCCCACGCCCTTGATGCGGATCACGGTCCCGTGGAAGTAGATCGTCCCGTCGTCGAAGTCAACCGAAGTCTCGTAGTCGAGCGCGAGCAGCTCACCGATGCGGCAGCCGAGCCCGGAGAAGACGTCCTGCATGTCGACCAGATCCCAGCGCGCGGCATCCTCAGACTCGTGGAACAGCCCGAGAGCACGCCCCACCGTGTGCGGGGTGACCCGTCCCGGTTTCTTGCCGCTCCTGTCTTTCGGCTTGCTCAGGGACTCGACCTCGCGGACAGGGTTGTCGTCAAGGGCGTCGTGGCGGACCATCAGCGCGCACATGCCCGTCAGGATCGTACGGGCCAGCTTGGCGGACCCGCTCCCGTGATTGTCCCGAATGGACGTCAGGGTGCGGTTCACAATGGACACCTTGCGCATATCATGCACACGAAGGTTGCCCACCCGAGATTCAAGACACCGGTCCCATATTCCTTGGTAGTCCTGTTTGGTGCGGATCGCCTTGTCGGAGCGCCCCAACTCATCGAAGTACATCAGGGCGACCGCAGAGACTTTCGTGTCCCGTGTGATTTCTCCGTCCCGAGAATGCCGCGCGCGGTCGCGGAGCGCTTCAAGCAGATTGGTTTTCGCTTTCGCGGCACTGGTGCCGACGCGTTCGACTGGCCGCGCCACACCGTCGTAATCCTTGTACAACGCGGTAGCGCGGTGCCCGCCAGTCGCCAGTGGATACGTCCTGATCTTGCCCCACGTACCGAGCGGCAACGGCGGGCGCCCCATCAGACCGTCGCCTGCTTATCAAGCCAGGCTTCCACATCTTCCTCGTAGTAACGCACGTACTTGCCGACGCGGCGACCCTCCGGTCCTTTGCCGGTTTTGCGCCACTGGTACAGCGTGTTCTTCGGCACGCGGAGGTAGGCCGCTACTTCATCGATCGTCAGTACTGGCTTCATCGTAGTTTTCCTTGTCGTATTTGTGTTTGCGGTCGTCGCGGATGCGTTCGGCGATTCCGGCGGCGAGTTCGCGTTCGGCGTCGTCGCTGTATCCGGCGCCCTCGAAGCGCCAGTCGTTGACCACGAGCACGGTGTCGGCGCGGTCGTCGAGGCCGAGGCGTTCGAGGGTCTCGGCGAGCCGGAACGCGCGGCGGTCCTCGCGAATCGTCTTGAACGTGGTCGAGTAGGCGCGAGACTTCGTGAGGAAGTGCCCCCGGAAGCCGAGCATGTGCGCCCACCGCCGTAGCTTCAGGTCCTCATAGGACGGCAGGTCTCCGAGGTCCCAGGCGGTCTGGATAATCCGGCGATGGTGCGGGGAGACCTTGAGGAAGTCGATGTCCAATTGCGACCGGATGGGGCGGTCGGCGGCTTCGGTCTTGCCTGTGCCCTTGGTGGCGTACTTGGCGATGTACCCGGCGAGCCGGGCTTCGCTGATCTGGCCGTTCTCGTCTTCCACTTCGGCGGAGCCCGCGGCTTCGATGCGGCGGACGTCGACTTGCGCGCCCCATCCGAGCACGAGCACTTCGCCTTCCGGGTAGTGGGTGGTGACCTTGACGTGCCTCGCGGCGGCGGTAACGGCGTCGTCGAGCATGTCCGGGGTGGCCCAGGCCGGGGCGGTGTCGGTGGCGCCCTCGGGGCCGTCGAGGCGGACCACGGCGTGAAAGTGGACCAGGCCGCGCCGCTGGTATTCGGCGACCTTGCCGTAGGAGAGGCGGGCGTTGGCGGCGAACTCGCGGGCGGTGAGCCCGGCGCGTTTGGCGATCTCGCGGCGTACGCGGGTGGTGAAGCGCTGCCACAGCACCCCGGCGTGGGCCTGCCACAGCACCGAGGCCACGTAGTCGTAGGTCTCCGGGTGCAGCGGGGCGCCGACGCGGGTGTCGTCCTCGTGGTGGACTTCCCCACAGCCGCAGGGAATGCGCTTTCCGCGTGCCGTGGTGCGGGCGTGGTGGACGGGGCCGAAGGACGGGGCGGTGAGGGTGACGAACGCCCGGGGTCGGTCGGTGACCGTGGTGGGCACGCCCTTGTGGCCGCCGACGAGCCCGGCGCGCATCAGGTGGAACGCGTCGGCGGCGTAGCGGTCGGAGCAGGCCGGGCAGACCGCGAAACGCCGGTTGCCGCAGGGGGCGAAGATGTCCCCGCCGTGGTGGTGCAGGACCTTGCCCGTGTCGGCGTCCTGAAGCTGGTGTGCTCCGGCGAGCCGGATCGGGCGGGCACAGCCGTTGACCGCGTGGACCTTGGCGCGCCACTCCTGGTAGTCGTCGGCCCGTACGCGGGCGGTGAGGCGGGATTCCAACGTCAGCATGTCGTAGCCCTTTCCGTTGGGGTGAACGCAAAAAAGCCCGGGGCACGGCCATGGTGCTGGCGGCCGTGCCCCGGGTGTTTTTGTGCTGGAGTGGTTCAGGTGGTGATCGGGTGTCCGTTGTGCTCGGTGAGCTGGCGGACGACCTGTGCGGCGAGGGCGTCCGGGATGCGGGCGACGCGACGGATGTCCTCGGTGGTGACCTGCCGTCCCTCGGTGCGGGCGGCAGTGACAGCGGATTCGATGCGTGCCGCGATCTCCGCCGGGAGTTTCAGCCGGGGAATCGACGTCGCCGGGGCGGGTGTGGCAGGGCGTTCGGGACCGTTGTGGACGGTGCCCGGACCACCCGTGCCAGCATGGGCGTTCCCGCTGGTCAGAGCGTTTTGCTGCCCCGTGGCGATTGCTTTCTCGCGGGCTTGGGTGCAGCCGCGCTGAATGATCGGCATGACCTCGGCGAGCAGGAACACCACGAGCGGGATCACGACGTGGAAGAACACCATCCCTTTGGAGATCCCGCCGTGCGCCGGGGCGAGCCCTGCCCAGACGTTGGCGACCAGGGTTGCGGCCAGCAGGAGCCGTTTGAGGTAGACGACGGGCTTGTCGCCTGTGCCGATACCCTGCGAGAGCATCGAAGCTTCCCACCGCAGCAAGGTCACCAGGATTCCGGCGAGGGCTGGTTCGGCAAGCCAGGCGCCCCACCACAGCGGATCGGCGATCGGCCGGTCCCCGGCAAGGAAGTCATGCACGCCAGTGGTGGTGAAGCCGAGGCCGACCGCGAGGAACACCCACATCGTGCGGGCGACCGAGACCCGGAACCGGTCGGCGGTGACCGCGCCCAAGAGCGGATCGGCCGCGAGCCGGTGTACGTCCCGGGCTTCGTCGAGCTGCACTGTGAGGTTGCGGACGCGGCGGGACGGCTTCGGCGTGCTGCCGTCCTGTGTGGACTTGCCGAACATGCTTGTTACCTCCTTTCCAGGATCGCTTGTGTGCTATGGATCAGTTTTCGCCGCGCCAACGTGCGGCTCTGCTACGAAGTTCATCGGCGGCCTCGTCCAGCAGAGCGACGATCTCATCGGCGCGTTCAGCCAGCCGAGGGCTACGGAACGCCGGGTCTAACGCTTTCTCACCGAGCCGCAGGCATTCGGCGTTGTACTCGTCGGTCAGGCGGTTGAGGTCCACGTAGTAGTCGATTTGCGTCATTCCCGTTCCTTTCACGGTCAGGTGAGCGTCGCGTTAGGACTGGCCACCGAGTGGTGAGAGATTGGCCCAGCGTTGGAGCTTGCCCCGTCCTGCTCGGGTGAGCCGGAGCGGCAGGACCGGGCGGCGGACGACGCCGTGCAGGGCGTCCACGGTGTCCCGGGCGGGGCGCCGTTCGATGTAGCCGATGGACATCAGGTGGACCACGATGTCCTCATCCTGTGCGTAGCGGATCCGGTCGCGTTCCTCGAACACCACCACGCGGTCGGTGTCGTCGAGAAGCCCGAACCGTCCTTGTTGGACTTCCGCGAGCACGTCCTTGGCAACCAGCGGATTCGCCGGGCCGCGACTGGCGCTCTTGCGTCCTCGTGCGGGCG